>CAZOWS010000020.1:0-13730 GCA_964583365.1 uncultured Actinomycetota bacterium | reverse complement strand
GCGGATGCTTGCGCCCGCCTTTGGGCGGAACGTTGGCCACCGTGCCTTCGACGAGTTTCAAGAGGGCCTGCTGCACGCCTTCTCCGGACACGTCGCGCGTGATAGAAACATTGTCGGTGGTGCGGGCGATTTTATCTATTTCGTCGATGTAGACAATGCCCACCTCGGCGCGCTTCAAGTCAAAATCGGCCGCTTGCAAAAGCTTGAGTATCACGTTCTCCACGTCCTCGCCGACATATCCCGCCTCGGTGAGCGTCGTGGCGTCGGCGATGCAAAAGGGTACGTCCAAAAATCTGGCCAGCGTGCGCGCTAAAAGCGTCTTACCGCTGCCCGTGGGACCGATCAACAATATATTGCTCTTCTCGATTTCCACGTCACCCAAGCGCACGGACCTGTTGATTCTCTTGTAATGATTGTGCACCGCGACGGATAATTTCTTTTTTGCCCGCTCTTGCCCGATCACGTAATCGTCCAAAAATTTCTTCACCTCGACCGGCTTGGGCACCTTGAACAGAGCGCTGCGCTTGTGCTGCGTGTCGTCCCACTCATTGTCGATGATGTTTTTGCAAAGAACAATGCAATCGTCGCAAATGTAAACGCCGGGGCCCGCAATGAGTTTGCGCACTTCTTCCTGGCGCTTGGCGCAGAAAGAGCAGCGTGGGAATCCGTTTCCTGGTTTGTCGCTTTTATTGGTCATTCGTTTGCCTCATTTATTCCACCACGTGATCAAAGGTAATTGTCCTTTCGCTGCTCCACGCCTTCGCGCGTACCCTTTTGGCGAATTCGACTCATGGACCCTCGGCTATAACTGCCGCCGTCTCCATTCGCCGAATTCGCTCAAAAGGGCCCACGCGCTCTCGGCGAGTCGCTGCTCAAGGACAATTACCTTTGATCACTATCCCTTTTTCCCCTTCATGGTTGCAATCACTTCGTCCACTAGGCCGTAGTTCTTGGCTTCGTCGGCCGACATAAAATTATCTCTGTCCGTGTCCTTGGCTATCGTGTCCATGTCCTTACCCGTGTGTAGGGACAAGATGGCGTTTAGCTTTTCGCGCAGGCGCAGGATTTCGCGGGCCTGAATGTTGATGTCCGACGCGGACCCTTCGGACCCGCCCCAGGGTTGATGAATCATGATGCGCGCGTGCGGCAGCGCGAAACGTTTGCCCTTGGTGCCGCCGGCCAACAGCAATGCGCCCATGCTTGCTGCTTGGCCGATGCAATACGTGGTGACATCGCATTTCAAAAACTGCATCGTGTCGTAAATCGCGAGCCCGGCCGTTACGGAACCGCCCGGAGAATTGACGTAGAGATTGATTTCCTTGTCCGGATCTTCCATTTGTAAAAATAGCATTTGCGCGACCACGACATTGGCAACATTGTCGTCTATACCCGTGCCCAGAAAAATAATTCTGTCCTTCAAAAGCCTGGAATAAATATCGTAGGCGCGTTCCACTCTACCCGTCGTCTCGATAACCATTGGAATTACGGACATGGATTGGCTCTCCTTATGCTTTGGTTGCCGTTTTTATTTTTGCCTGCGCGATTAAGAAATCCGCCACTTGATCACTCTGCAGCCGCTCCCGCAAATCCTCCAGTCGGCCGTCCTTCTTGTAATAGTCGCGCACGAGAGAAACACCTTGACCGACCTTTTTCGCTATCTCGGCGATTTTCTCATCCAACTGGGCCTCCGTGGGCTGAATTTTTTCGGCTTCCGCTATAGTGGCCAAAATAAAATACAGCTTCAATTGCTCCTCGGCCCGCTTCTCCATATTCTGGATATAGTCTGCCTCGGGCTTAACGTGGGCTTCCCCTTTTTTTATGGCCGCTTCCATCATGTGCTTGGTCTGCTTTTGAACCAATCTTTTCGGAAGATCCATCGTGGTATTCGCGAGCAAAAATTCGTTGATCTTGCTCTCGGTTTGCAATCGCTGCATGTCCTTTTGATACTGCTCGAGATTCTGACGTATTTGATCTTTCAACGCGGCCAGATTCGCGTATTCGCCGACATCCTTTGCGAACGCGTCGTCGAGCTCAGGCAACTTTTTCTCTTTGACTTCTTTGACCGACAAATGCACGGTGGCTGGTTTTCCGGCATGCTCTTTTTTGGGATAGTCCGCGGGCACCACGGTCGTGACTTCGCGTGTCTCCCCGACCTTTGCACCCAACAGGCCCTTGTACACCTCGGGACTCAATCTTTTCTCGTGCATATCGTAGATCGCATCTTTCGCCTGATCCAGAACATGCTCGCCCACGGAAACCTTCTGATCCACGATCACCACGTCGCCTGCCGCCAGCCCGCGCTCGGTCAACGGAATCAGTTGGGCGTTTTTCTCGCGCAAATGGTCGAGAGCTTCCACAACATCCTTGTCTTGGACAGCCGAATCCGTGATTTCCACGGCAATACCTTTGTAGGAGGGCAACTTCACGGCCGGAACTAAATCCACCTGGGCCTCGAAATACAGCGAATCGTCCAGCTGCCAATCTATCTTGGTCACCAGCGGCGGCAGAGCGGGCTTCAGCTTTTTATCGGCTACGATTTCCTGATAGGCATCGGGAATGGCGTGGCTGATTACTTCCTGTTTTGCTTCTTCATGAAAATTCTTTTCCAGTATTGCACGGGGTACTTTTCCCGGCCGGAAACCAGCGACTTTGGCGCGCGGCGCCAAATGGGCATAGTATTCATCCAAACTCTGCTTCACGCGCAGAGCCGAAATCTGTACTTTCAATAGCGTAGTGCTTGGGCCTGTATTTTCGAGAGTAACTTCCATACTTGCTAGCGTCTCACTTTCTAGAGGTTCCTATGTACCAGTTCTGTATTGAAATACTGGGACACGATCCCAATTTAAAAAGCTAAATTGGGTCATGTCCCGTATTTCAATCCCGTCAGGGGAGCTTGTAACTTTATCGCGAAATGGCGACTCGGTCAATATTTTGCAAAAGATCTTTTAATCGGTTGTTAGGTAAGGGGTTACGATGTAGAATTTGAGCATGTGCCTCAGGGGTTCTCGCTCGCTGGGTTTTACTTTGATAGAGTTGGTGATGATGATGGTCATTCTTCTCGTGTTGGCCGCCGTTGCGATACCTCTAATATCGAACTTCGGCACCCTGGCCGTAACAGAGGCCGCGACCAAGGTTCAAGCGGATTTGCGATACGCCAAAGAGCTGGCCATCACCTCCAATCTGCACACGCGCGTGGCCTTCAGCACCGGTAGCAACAATTACACGATCACCCAGGACAATGGCACCGGGACTTTCGTCAATATCACCGACCCTCTCACTAAAGCAACGTCTTTCACCGTGAGCTTCACCACGCTGACCGAATACAAGGGGGTCTCCATCACGGCCGTGAGTTTCGCTGGACAAACCACGTTGGAGTTCGATGCGCTAGGGCGTCCGTATTCCGTGAACGCCGGTGTCGCAACGATTCTAGGCAGCGATGGAACTATCACTCTCAACGGCGCCACGGTCATCACGGTTACCAAAAACACAGGTTCGATTGGTTTATGACCATGCGCACGCATCGTAGGAATCGGGGTTTTTCGCTCGTGGAAGTCGTGATCGTGATCGTTGTGCTCGCCATCGCGGTTCCCTCTCTGCTCTTGCGCATATGGCAAGGCACGCGCGCTAGCGCGAACGGCGAATTCACGACGATTGGCAATCACCTTGCCGAGGATTTGATGGAAGAGATAATGGAAAAACGATGGGACGAAAATACCGCGGCCGGGGGAGGCACGATTCCTAACGGATCCAAGACAGCCCCCGCGAACTTTGGAACCGCGGAAGGCGAAACGCGGGCCACGTTCGACGATGTTGATGATTATCACGGCCTCTCGGAAACCCCGCCCAACGACGCGACCAACACGGCGATGACAGGCTACAATGATTTTACGCGCACCGTGGCAGTCGTGTACGTGGACACATCCGACTTGAATACAGCCGTTGTATCTACACCGCGCCCCGACTACAAGCGCATAGCGGTCACCGTGTCCTGGACCGCGCATGACGGCGGCAGCGTGCAATTGGTGACGCTGAGATCCAACACATGAGCCCGCCATTGAAACAGTGGCGGATCCGCGGCTTCACGCTGGTCGAAACGATTATGTCCATCGTGGTTCTGGGCGTTGTTGGCGTGATCGTGGCGCTGACTTTGGCGGATGGCGTTAATGGATATCTCTTGGCCGCGCGCCGCATGACCATGACGCAGGAAGCGCGTGAGGCACTCGTGCGCATGGTGCGCGAGATTCGGGGATTGGATGAGAGGATAAGCGGTGGTAATAATGTCGGCATCGTCACGGCGGATGTTTCCACGTTTCGATTTCTGGACGGCAACAACAGTGATATTACTTTTGATAAGTCTGGAACGACGATTCGTCGAAGCGGGGATGCTCAAGTCTCCTGGGATACATTAGCCAACAACGTATCCGCATTGACGTTCAAATATTACAACTCCAGCAACGCCGAGTTGACGTCGGTGCCGTTGAGTCAGGCCAATATCAATCTTATTCGCTGGTTGTCCGTCGAGGTCACGCTTGCCACGGGAGGCCAATCGGTAAAAATGCGCTCGCAAGTGTTTCCGCGGGACTTTGGGCAATGAGAACGAGACCCTTCGCCTTGCTCAGGGTGACAGAAACCCATGAGGGCCTCTCGATCATCAGCGTTGTCTTCACGATGCTACTTTTGGGCGCAATTGGGCTCACCATCATTTCACTTTTCGTCACCGACAGCTCCACCGCTATCATGGACACCTCTGCCTTGCAGGCCCACTATATCGCCATTGGCGGCATGGAGCGATCGCGCGGTTATCTCGAATTGGAAGGCAATAGCAATTGGCCGAGAAACGACACGGATCCGACGTTCACGTCCGAGAGTTTGGGCATTGGCTCTTTTACGGTGATCTCGGAATACGCGGCAACGTATTTGGCAAAAAGCATGAACAGCTCGGACACTACGGCGGAGGTGAACGCCACCACGGGTTTCCCCGCCACCGGCATCATCAAGATAGACAACGAATACATGACCTACACGGGTCTAGGGGCTTCGCCGGTCAGTTTCACGGGCCTCACGCGCGGCGCTAGCGGCAGCACGGCCACGGGGCACAGCAAAAATAAAGCGGTTCTCATCACAACGCTCTTGAACGGCGCCATCACGGCCGCAGCGACCACGCTCACCGTGGATAGCACGAGCAAATTTCTCGGGCGAGGTGGCATCGTAACAAGCGCCGACGGCGGGGGCGGAATCATTCAGATTGATTCGGAACAAATCAATTACGCGACGACAACCACGACGACATTTGCAGGCTGCGAGCGCGGTGTCAACAGCACCACCGCGGCTGCTCACTCGGACAACGCCCCTGTCTTTGCATTGGCCAATCAATGCGTGGTCAAATCTACGGGCACGGTCGGGACGGCGGGAGCGATGACATATGGTCAGAGAGTTTTTGTGGAGACAATAAAAGAGTAGTGAAAAACAGGGACACACTCCCAATTTAAAATGCCAAATTGGGGTATGTCCCTGTTTTTCACACCTGTATTTCATCAAGGAGTAGCCATGCACAAAAAAATTAAGTTTCTTCTGCGGGCGTTTTTGATTTGCGCAATGACTTGGTTGACTGGGACTCTCAGCGCCGAGGCCGCCAACACCTACACGGTTGTCATGGACAGCACAACGACCACCGACACCTTTGTCACGATGCGCCAGACCTCCGATCAATTGGCGTTCAAGGTAACCAACACAGGCAATTCCCTCAGCATCACGTCGGTTAAATTTTTATTCGTGAACAATATCTACAACACGCTCAACACGGCTGGGGCACCATCGGGATGGTCCCGCGCCATCACGAACAACGGAACTGAAAGTTCCATCACGTTCACGGGTAGTTCCATCGCCTTAGGCGCCAACGTAACATTTTTCATCAACGTGCGCGGTGATTCCTCCGCGGCCATAACAACAGCTTCCGCTGATGCAACGGACACCTTATCCAGCATGGTGGTCACCAATGGCGCCAACACCTTCACGCTGAGCGGCGCCTTCCCCACATGGACTCGGTACGGCATGTTGATTTCTTCTTTGACGCCCAGCCCCACCACTGTCGCCGCCGGCGCAAGCACCACCTACACGCTCAGCGTGACCAACGTCTCCAGCGCCACGCAGAACAATCTTGCGCCCGGAACAATGACTCAAACTTCGGGTACCGGCGTCATAACCTATGTTTCGGGACCAACTCCCGCGACACGCAATATCAACGCGAATGCGAGTAGCACTTTTGCCTACGTATATTCCGGGGCCAATGGCGGCACGGTCGTGATGAGTAACACGGTCGGAAACGGCACCGTCAGCGCCCCGAGTTTTGATGGAACAACGCTGACGGTCAACACGCTCTCATCGACAATGGCGGTGGACACAACAACGATTCCGTCCGGCTACTCGGTCGTGGTAACGCTCACGGTCACCAACGGCGGAACACTCGCAGCAACCACCGTGACACCCGGTTCCATCACTACGGGTGGAACCTCTACAAAAACGCTAATTACCGGTCCTGCGCCCACCACGGTCGCCAGTCTTCCCGCCGGCAGCAAAGTCTCTTTTGTTTATCAATACATGATCACGGGAAGCAACGGACAAACCTACACATTCACGAACAGCGCCACCGCCGACGGGGGCCAATCCACAACCGCAACGACCACAACGTCGGGCAGCATTGGACTTGTGTATGCCACCGTGACGCCTACCAACCTGGGTAGAGGCTCCACGAACACCGCCTTGGATTTTCAGTGCTACAACACGACAGGATTGACCGTTAATGCGATTCGCATACGCGCAGCCAACACGAGCTTCGTGGCAACCTCGGGAACATCAACGGACGCTCTGTTCAATGGTTGGACCACAAACATCAGCGGCGCCGACGTCACGTTCACCTCTCCGGGCGTGGCGAGCAATTTGGCCAGTGGAAAAAATGGGACATTGCGCGTTACGTATGCGTCTTTCCCTTCTCCATCGAGTGACACGAGCTATGCTTATTCGCTAAGGTTTACAAAATCGGACAGCTCCACAACCACCTTTTCCGGCCCCGCTTTTTCCATGACCTTGAACAAAATCACGCAGGCCAAAAACCCCGACAAAAATTTGATATCGGAAGACAACGGGACCGTGGACATCACCGCCACGGTCACCAACAATGGCAATCCTGTCAACGCAATCGCAGTAACCTTCAGCACAACGGATGGAAAACTCTCGGCCACATCGGTCTCGACCAACGCATCAGGCCTTGCCACCACAACATTGACAGCCCCCAACACGCCCACCGACATCGAGGCCACGGTCACCGCAACAATCGGTTCCACCGTAGAAACAACAACGATTTACATAGACGGAACCAACGCGGAATCAAGCACAACGGTGAGGGAGAAATACTGAGCTGTGAAATAATGTCATCCTGAGCGCAGCGAAGGATCTAGATAGGCAACCAAGATCCTTCGCTGCGCTCAGGATGACAGGATTCTTGCCCCATTCCATCGTCGATGGAGGCGTCAATCGATCATTGCATCTTGCCCACCCGCAGTTTTGAAATGAGTAGCAACGGGTGGCAATGGAAGGGGGCAAGGGGACTTATTTTTAGGGGACTCGCACAGGCGCGCAAAGCTTGGTTTGCCGCCGGCATTATGGCGGCAATTTGCGCGCCGAGCGGTAGCGGGCATGCGCCGCAGGAGCGCATGAACCGCGTCCCCTAAAAATAAGTCCCCTTGCCCCCTTCCATCATGGATGGAAAGACTAACCGCTCACTGCATAAACTGCTGCTTGATCTTTTCGGCAAGCTCGTTCCATGGATCGTTGCTTTTCACAGCTTCTTTGTCTCGCGTTCTTTCGTAGATGATTTTTTCCCTATCCGTGAATTCTGAATTTTCCACGATGGTCGGCGTGATAAAAATCACGAGCTCGATCTTCGTGACTTCCGTTTTCTTGCGCTTCATGAGATTGCCCAATAGGGGTATGTCCATCATGAAGGGAATCCCGACCACCGTTTCCTTGTTCTTGTCCTGCAGCAACCCGCCGATCACGAGCGTCTCCTTGTTGCCAATCATCACCTGCGTGTCTGCCTCGCGAATACTGATGCGCGGCGCCGTCAAGCCCGTGGAACCCGTGACAAAACCTGCGATCGCGCTAACAGAAGGATGTATCACCATGTTAATCTGATCGTTGCCCACGATTTGGGGAATCACCTGAAGGCTGATACCGATGGGCTGAAAGAAAGACAAAGATTCCACGGTGCTGTTGGTCGTTATGTTAGGCGCCTGCACTTGAAAGATCGGGAATTGCTCGCCGACCAATATCGCGGCCTCCTGATTTTCCAGAACCAAAATACGCGGGCCCGAGAGTTCATTGAAATCCGCGTTGCTCTGAATCGCGCGCAACAAGATGTCGTACTGCGCCCCCGTGAGCTTTTGCAATCGCAATTGCAGTCCCGACTGAGAATTTCTGCCAAACCCAAAGCTACCGGACGAATCAATGAAACGCGCGAGACCGCCTCCCTGCAACAGCGTGCGAATGGTTTGATTTTGTTCCGGCGGCGGACCGAGATTCTGTTTTTCCACCGCCACGGCCGTGACAGGAGGCGTCGCGGTCGACGTCAACCCCGATGAGCCCGTCCCAAATTCAGCGCCGAGATCGCGCAAATTGTCCGCATTCACCTCGAACATGCGCGATTGAATCAATATCTGGCGCGGCTGCACATCGATCTCCCGTAGCACGCTCTTGATCAGCGCCACCGAAGAGGCGATGTCCTGCACAACCAGTATCGTAGATTTTTCACCGCCTTCTCCGGACTTCGTAATGCCGGTGCCGCCGGATGCAGAAGCGCCTGACCCAGACGAACCGCTGGAGGAACCGCTGCTCGTGCCCGTAGAGCCGGAGCTGCTGGAGGTAAGCGATGTAATCTGTCCAAACTTAAAACCCTTAAAACCCTTGCGTAAAACAACAGTCACCCTACCGCGCGCCGAGAGCAACGGGTCCAACACCTTCTTCACGTCGCTCGCGTCCAGATAGCGAAGAACAAAAACTTCCGTGGCCAAGCCCTCCAACTCCAAATTCGTCGCGCGCTGTTTCTGCTCTTCGGCGATTTCAGCCTGCTTGGCCACACGGATAATATTGCCCTCGACGAGATAGTTGTATCCGTTGGACACGAGCATGGATTTTAGCGCGCCTTCGAGCGTAGCGTCTTTGAAGCTCACCGTGACTTTCCCTTCCACGGCCTCCCCCGCGACAATGTTGATGTTGAATTGGGCAGAGATCAGGCGCAGCACGTTGTCCAAATCCGCGTCCTTCAAGTCCAGCGTGATGTACTGCGTCTGCAAATACTCCAGTAAATTTGCTGAGCCAATCACCCCACCGGATGCGGAAATCTCCGAAACCGCGAATGCCTCGCGCGCATCGCCACGATGCACGGCAAGGGTTGCCAATACCGCGACAACGAGAATACCCAACACTCGATTTGATTTATTTGCCATAGGGAATCGACACCTTAGATCCTTCCTTTTCTAAAAGTATGCCGTTCATGTTTACTCTGGTCACTTTGTACCCTCGCAATGTATCTCCGGTCTTTATCAAATGATCCCCCACCAACGCCATTCCCGAATCGCCATTCATCACGATGGCATTTATGGAAAGTCCGTCCAGCGGAGACGACGGGAGACCTTCCTCTAGCGGCGACTTGGTCGAGACCACGACAAAAGGATTACGCCCCCAGGGGCCCTGCGCAAGCATGTGTTGCTTCTTCCGTACCTCTTCGGAAAGCGGGAGTAGCTCGAACTTGATAACCTCCGATGGCTGCTGCTCGGGGGCATGAGCTAAAGACGCCATGCCGGGAGTTATACCAGAACTTTTAGCTTGTTTTGTTTTCTTCACGGTCATCTGCCCCCCCACGATCAGCCCGATGGTAATCAAACAACCGACAATAACGCCGATTTGCACTTTCTCTTTTTTCGTCATGCCCCGGGTTTCCTCACGTAAAAGGCAAGCACGAGCCGCACGTTCAACATCGGCGTATTGATCGCCGGGGATGCAAGCACCAATTCTTCCACGCTAAAGAACGTGGGAAGATTCGCTATCGTCGCCACGTACTGGCCCAGGGTTTGATACTCGCATTTCAACTCCAGAAGGATTTTCTTCTTCGCGTACGTTGCAGGCAACGCGCCGGGGGCCAACGCTTCTTCCTCCATAGGGTTCATGGACAAAATTTCCAAACCCAGTTCGCGCGACTTATCTCCCAACTGTTGCAACACAAACGGAACGCCTTGCATCGCAGGGAATTTCTCGTCGAGATTGCGCAGCTGCTTTTCCGATGTTTTTAATTCCGTATCGGGATCCCTGAACTCTGCCAACAGCGCGGTATCCGACAGCAACTGCTCCGACTTTACCTGCAAATCCCCGCGCAGACGCCACAGCCTTCTCGCGGGCAGGGCCAGCACCAGTATGCTCACGGCCAGTAGAACGGCCAACGCCACGGATACTTTCATAAAGATGCGAAACAAAGGTCACCCTCCCCTAGTATTGCAACACGCCGTGAATCTCGAACGACGACGCCGAGGGCGATGCCCCCGGCACGTTCTTCCTTGAATTCAACTCGAAATGCTGAAAGTAAGGTGAATACGTCATTTTCTTCTCGAACGAACTCAACTGCGAATCCGCAGACAAATTGTCCGCGTAAATGCTGCCCACAAGCCTCAATGTTTTAGGCATGCTATGGCGTATCAAGGATAGTTCGGTTAACACAACATTATCGGGCACCGAATTGCTTATCTCTTTTAATATGCCTTCCCACACGGGCTGTCGCAACGCATTACCCACTATCAATTGTTCGCGCTCCCGTATTGTTTTTTGTATCACCAGAATTCTTTTGCACTTTCCCACCTGGTCGGAAATGGTCGCGCAACTACTGCTCAACGAGTCCACTTTTTCTCCTAGTTTCCCCGACCACAATCCGAGCCCTCCCCCGATCACGAGTATTCCTGACACCATCGTGGCCGTCACGAGCTTCGTCCAACGCATGACTTTTCGTTCCCGCGCCTGCCAGAGATTTTTCTCGGGTAAGAGATTCAGGCGCAATCCCCCTTCCATAGACAATCCCAACGCAACCGACAGCGCCGATTGCGAAGCTTTCCAATTGGGAGGAATAGAAATACCCAGCAGTTCGAAGGGCCGCAAAATGTTTGTCGTAATCCCCATCGCGTTGCCAAGAAACGTATCGAGATTCTTTGTCAACGCCATGCCGCCGGACAGATGTAACGATTGCACGGGCCCCAGTCCGGTATTGTTCACGTAGAACTCCAAAGAACGACGCAATTCCTCGACAATACCCTCCAACACCGGCCGCACCCTCGCTGTGATTTGGGAAAGAAAAACCCTTGCCGGACTATTTTTCAGCATCTCGTCGGTAGGAATTCCCACATGCCTCAAAAACAACATCGCGTCTTCGTCGGTTAGCGTAAACGTTTGACCGTCCACCTTGACAACACCGCGTATCGCCGCGATGCATTCCTTTGCCCCGACGGCAAATGTCCGCGCGTACTGCAGCGCGTTGCCATGAAAAAAACAAAGCGTGCTGGTTGTAAATCCCAGCTCCAACACCACACCGTCCTGCCCCTGAGCAATCAATTGGCTTTGTCGCACGATGCGATCCAACGCCTGTACGGTTGTCTGCACGTCCTCTACGAATAGTCCTGCGTCTTCGGCCAATTGTATGCGCGCGGTCACATCCGCATCGCGGACCGCAATGGCCAGCACGAAAACCCTTCTGTCCGTGGATTTGGAAACCAGGGAAACGCAATCCACCAGCGAATGCCCGGGGTCCATCAATCCTTTTTTTGTGAGTTCCCAACGCGCGGCCTTAACCATCTCGGCCTTCGGTAATGCGGGCAGCCGGATCACCTGGTAGGAAACAGCTTCACCGGGCAAGCCCATAACGATAGGACTGCTTTCGGCGTTGATCTTTGCGATCAACTCGCGGAATGCTCCCTCTTTGATTTCTTTGGCAATTTCTGACTCCAGTGAATCGGACCATTCGTGGCAAGCGATCGCTTGCAAGCGGAGCTTACTATCCAAACGCACAAGCTTGTACTGTCGCTCGCCCAAATCCACGCCGATACGGGCGGCCATGCCGCGTTTCAATCCATCTACGGCATAGGCCTCGAATTCCCGCGCAGCGTTCCCATGCGCGCGCAATTGTTTCAAAAATTCTTCGGTCGTAGCGGCCGCGGACGGCGCGGTAACTTTCGGAGACATGCTCGGTTCCGGCGTCTGCGCGACCGGAGAAAACGGAGTAGGCACAGGTGCAGGCGCTGCCGGGGCCACCGACAAATCATCCATCTCGGGAATACCCTCAAATATCGAGGAAACTTTTTTCTGCAGGCCGGATTTTTTTTCGGGGGTGGTCATGGCTTAGGCTGTGCTCGCGAGATTGCTCTGTTCGTTGGACTCTGTTGGGGATGGCAGAATGGGCATCACTCGTTGTAGTTGATTGGCGTATCCCAGCGAGGCAAGCCGCGCGAGTACCTCCCGCGTGAAAGCTCTGTAATCACTCGCCCCGGTGCTATCGGTATCGTACGCCACCACGGGCTCTCCCGCGCTAGGAGCTTCCGTCAACTTGACATTGGAATGAATCGACGTCTGAAACACGCGTTCTTTGAAATATTCGCGAACGCCCTCCAGCACTTCCTTGCTGATCTTTGTGCGCTTATCCAAAAAGGTGGGCAATATGCCCAGCACTTTGAGATCCCGATTGATGCGCCGCTTGACTATGTCTATGGTTCCAAAAAGCTGCTTCATTCCCTCCATCGCGTAATAATGCGTCTGAATGGGAATTAAAATAAATTGCGACGAGACCAGCGCATTGACCGTGAGAATAGAAAGAGACGGCGAGCAATCAATGATACAAAAATCATGTTCCAATTGTGCTTCGTTCAGCGAATCGCGCAACACGCCTTCGCGACCGATCACGTTGACGAGATCCAAATCCGTGCCGGACAAAAGAATCGTGGAGGGTATCACGGAGAGATTGGCGAAACGGGTCTGTTTCAAAACATTATTTATCTTGGCGCCCGCGGTCAACACCTCGTACACCGATTCTTTTAAATCCGAGGGATCCACCCCGACACCGATAGTGGCATGCGCCTGTGGATCCAGATCCAACAGCAACGTCTTGAATCCTAGTTCCGCCAGGCAGGCGCTCAAATTCACCGCGGACGTTGTTTTCCCGCAGCCACCTTTTTGATTCGCTATGGCAATCGTTATCATTCGCTCACACCTTCTCGATAAGAAATCTGTCTAAAATTTCCTGAATCGTGTGACGCTTTTTCTTTAGCTCTTTGATGCGCTCGTACCGCGCGCGCATCTGGGAAGGGTCATAGAGCAAATGACCGTTGGGAGTTTTGCTGGAAGGCTCGAATAAGCCGACTTCCGTATAGTATTTCACCGTCGGCTCAGGTATAGCCAGCATTTTAGCCAACTGCCCCCTTCGCACTAATGGTGTTGTCAAATTCTCTCCACACTATCCCTTGGGCTAATCATCAAGAATAAGTAAGTAGGAAGTATCCATATCTAGTGACAAGTATAAATTTTACTAAATACCTGTCAATGTAATAGTTGAGTTGAGGTGAGGTGAGCAATTAAAGGTTCATGCAATCTGTCAGTTACAGGGGGTGCCGTAGTTCCTGAGCAGCGACTGTCGGGAGCGGCGCGGG
>CAZOWS010000019.1:0-9321 GCA_964583365.1 uncultured Actinomycetota bacterium | reverse complement strand
AAAGTACAAATCGGAATGGCCGACGATGGAACGGCCATCGGCTCGTCTCTAATCACCGCGGTCAATCGGTTGAAAGACAGCAAGGCCTCGTCCAAGGTCATCGTGCTTTTCACCGACGGCGTCAACAACGCGGGTAAGGTCGACCCGCTGACCGCAGCCGATATTGCGAGCAAATTCGGCATCAAAGTGCACGCGATTGGGGCCGGCACCAAAGGGCTGGCTCCGTATCCTGTGCAGGATGTGTTCGGCAATACCGGATATCAGCCCGTGAAGATCGAAGTCGACGACGAAGGTCTCACGCGCATTGCCACGAAAACCGGCGGCCAATACTTTCGCGCGACCGATACGGAAGGTTTGCAAAAGATTTACGCTACCATAGATAAATTAGAAAAGTCCAAAATCGAATCGTTGAAATACACGAATTACACGGAATTGTTCCGGCTCTTTCTTGTGCCGGGCTTGATCATTTTGATTTTTATGTGGGTGTTAGGCGGGACTGTTTTTGTGGAGGTGCCATGAACGCAAGAAAGGCAGATATGTCTCCGTTACAGTGGGGCAATGTCATCCTGAGGAGCGTTAGCGACGAAGTATCTTGTTTGGCAATAGAGATCCTTCGCCCGCCACTGAAGCGATGGCGGACTCAGAATAACCAAGCTTTGCTCAGGATGACAGTTCCCCCCCCCAAGACGTACCGTTTACAAATGCCTTTATACTACATAGAGGAGCTTGCATCATTATGATCGCCTGGGATGCTCCCCAATGGTTTATCGCGTTTCTGGGTGTGCCGCTTTTGATTGGTTTTTTTATTTGGGTGGCAAGACGCAGAAGCAAAATGGCGCAGGTGTTTGCTATTTACACGGACACCGTGTTGGTTCGTAGGATGGTACAGGCTGGTTGTTATGTTCTCGCGTATGTTTTTATTGTACTTGCGCTGGCGGGGCCGCGCTGGGGTTATCATTGGCAGGAGATGCATCGTCAGGGCGTGGATCTTTTTGTTGCGCTGGATTTGTCCAAGAGCATGCTGGCCCAAGACGTCAAGCCCAGCCGTCTGGAACGCGCAAAAATAGAAATCAGCGATATGCTGGATGCGCTGCCCTCCGACAGAGTGGGTATCATCGCGTTTTCGGGTGAAAGTTTCATGGCATGCCCGCTGACGCTGGATCATGAAGTCGCCAAAATGTTTTTGGACGATTTGAAGGTGGGGCAAATCGATCGCGGTGGAACCGATATTGGGTCCGCTGTGCAGCGGGCGCTCAAATCTTTTACGGGCGAGGATGGCGCGCATAAGGCCATTGTGCTTGTGTCGGACGGAGAAGATTTGGAAGGCAGAGGGCTAGCCATTGCGCGCAAGGCCAAGGAGGCCGGTGTAAAAATATTTTGCGTGGGTATAGGAAGCGCTACCGGGGCCCCTATTCCCGTGCACGATGAAGAGGGGCATCAGACATTCCTCAAGGATCGCGCGGGTCAAACGGTGGTTAGCAAATTGGGAGGGGAGTCCCTGCAAAAAATTGCGCTGGAGACCGGAGGCGCCTACGCCCAGATATCGGGTGGCGCATTTCAGATGGCGTCTCTCTACAAGAACGAAATCTCCAAAATGGACAAAGCCGATTTTGGGGAAACGCGTAAAAAGGTCTTCGAAAGCAGATTTCAATGGGCCCTGTCTGTTGCCTTGCTCTTGCTCGTAGCGGGGTTTATTATGGAAGACAGAGTGATGAAAAGGAAGGCAAGCCATGCTACGGTTGGATAGAAAAACACTCGGCGCGATCGCGCTGTTGTTGATGCTGCCCGTCTTGGGCGGTGCGAATCCATTCGACGCCGGAAAAATTAAAAAGGCCAACAAACTTTTTGCCGAAGGAAAATTGAGTCAGGCCCAGGAGCGATACGTGACAATGCAGGCCAATCGCCCCGATGCGCCCGAACTGTATTACAATCTCGGCAACGTGAAATACAAGCTCAAGGAGTACCCGCAGGCCGAAGAAATGTTCAAGAAAGTGTTGCTGGGCCCGCCCTCGCCCATGCAGCAAAAAGGATTCTACAATCTCGGTAATGTTAAAGTGCGGCAGGGACAATTGGAAGAGGCCCTGGGCATGTACAAGAAGGCGATGGAGCTGGATGCATCAGACAAAGAAGCAAAATTCAATTACGAATGGGTTTTGGATAAAATAAAGAAGATGCAGCAGCAGAACAAAGAGCAAAAAGAGCAGGACAAAAAGGACAAAAAGGACGACAAAGACAAGAAAGATCAAAAGGATCAGCAGAAGCAGGACCAAAAGCAGGATAAGTCCGGGAAGCAGGATAAAAAGAAACAGGATCAGAAGTCCGGAGGTCAGGGTCAAGAAAAGGAAAAAGATAAGCAAGAGCAGCAGAAAAAAGAATCGCCGTCTCAACAGGGCGAGAAAGAAAAAGGGGAGCAGGGTCAGGAGCAGCAACGACAACAGGGATCCCAAGTCCCCACCGCAACCTCGAACACGCAAGAAAATCTAGCGGACAAGAAAGAGTTGTCCAAGGAAGAAGCCAAGGCACTCTTGATGTGGATGGACGAAGAGGAGCGACGCGCGCGCGCGCACCAGACACCCGTGACAAACCGTGAAGCAGATGTGGAGAAGGATTGGTGACGATGAAACCCAAACGAAAAGCCGAGCGAAGGTGTTTTCCGCGTTTTTTTGCGGATGTGCGGGCGCAATGCTTTCATGTTTTATCCGATGGGACGGCGGAGAAGGCGACCGTGCAATGGACGGGGGTATGGGGCAAGGAAGGCAAAATGCCCGAAAGCAAGGGCATGGTGAAGGATCTGTCTTTCGGGGGCTTGTATCTGGAATCGAAACATCCGTTCCGCGAGGGAACGATTCTGGTTATTGAGTTGCAAATACCTCGCAGGAAATCAAAGATTGTCGTGATTGGATTGGTGCGATGGGTGAAGCAGATAAAGAATGAATCGTTGATTGTGCATGGACTGGGCGTGCAATTCATTTACATGCAAAAAACGGATTGGGAGACATTGCAAAAAATGCTTTCCGAACAAGTATCCAGGGAAGAGAGCGACGCATGAAAAAACCATGGTGCCAAACTTTTCTTCTTAGTGTTGTAGCGTGTTTTGCGTTTGTCGGTATTGCCGGCAGCGCGGTCGCGGACGATATCAACTTTATGGCCTCGGTGGACAGGGACAAGGTTGCCGTGGGAGACAGGCTGGTCTTGTCCCTCACCATAACCGGCGCGCGCAATGCCACGGAGCCTCAATTGCCCCCGATGGATGGATTCCAGGTCATGTCTTCGGGCACCACCAGCCAATTTAATTTTATTCAGGGAAGAATGTTTGCGTCGCGCAGTTTTACGTATGTCCTGATGCCCCAGAAAATAGGAAAATTCACAATAGGTCCGGCGCGCATGGACTACGATGGCGGCCAATACACGACGCAGCCCATAGAGGTGGAGGTTGTGGATGGCGGGGCATCCGGGGGCGGGCATGCTGCTCCTACTGCTGCGAGGGGCGCAGCGGCGGGTGGGCCCGGAGGCCGCACTATTGATTTGGGGGACAGGTTGTTCATTGCGGTGAAAGCGGACAAAGACGAATTGTACATCAACGAGCAAGTGATTCTCACATTTCGGCTGTTCCGCAAATGCCTCAACGTGGATGGTTTGCAGTACACTCCTCCACCCACGGTAGGATTTATCGAAGAGAGCCTTGGTAAGCAAAAGGAATCGCGCGAACTCGTGCACGGCGAGATGTACGACGTGATCGAATTAAAGACAGCCTTATTCCCGGCGAGTACCGGCGATTTAACCATCGGGCCCGCGACGCTCAAATGCAATGTGCTCGTGCGTACCCAGCAAAGGCGAGAGCAACAGGAAGAGGGATTTTTTGGCGGGTTGTTCGACGAGTCCTTCTTTGGCGGCGATCCGTTTTACCAGCGACTAGCGAAAGTCCCCGTGGAATTAAAAAGTAATCCCGTGACGATTCGCGTCAAACCCTTGCCCACCGCGAACAAGCCGCCCGACTTTCAAGGCGCTGTCGGCGACTATCAAATGGAAGCCTGGGTGAAGGGGTCCAACGTCAAAGTGGGTGAGCCCGTGAATCTCACGATGAAGGTGATCGGCACCGGAAACATCTCGAGTTTGGCTGCGCCTTCCGTGGGAAATTTGGAGGGTTTCAAGAGTTACGATTCCGAGAGCAAAGTAAATTTGCAAGAGCGCATCGACGCGATAGGTGGGGAGAAGGTGTTCGAGAGGGTGCTGATTCCTCAAAAGGCCGGGAAAATGAAAATTCCACCCGTGAAATTTTCGTTCTTCAATCCGAGTAAGGGAAAATACGAAACCGTTTCGGAGGGCCCGTTTTGGCTGGACGTGGAGGAATCCGCGGACTCCAAATCCTCGGTGATCGTGAGTGCGCAAGGCAACGCAGCTCCGAAGGAAGACGTGCAGATTCTCAAACGCGACATACTGTTTATCAAGGACCAACTGGGAACCGTGTACGATCCCGCGCGCGCGATCGAGAATCGTCCGGTCTTTTGGTTGTTGCAAGGTTTTCCTCTATTGCTTTTGCTGGGAACGGTGCTCTTGCGACGGCGTTCCGAAAAAATGGAGGCCGATGTTGGTAGATCGCGTTGGAACAAGGCTTACGGTTGCGCAAAAGAAGGTTTCCAGCAGGCGGAAAAGGCATTGGCAGCGGGCGGCGCTGGATTTTATCAAGCGCTATATCGCAGCTTGAGCGAGTATTTATCCGATCGCTGGAATTTGCCGCCCGGGGAAATCACGCCGCAGGAGGTCACGAAAAAGTTCGACCAAATGGGTTCGGATGCCATACTCGCTCAAAAGGCGCGCGATATCGTCGAACACATCGATCAGGGCCGTTTTGCGCGCGTGGGAGGAAATGCCCAGGAAATGCGGCAATTGTACGAGGAAGCTTGGGCCCTCGTGAAAGAATTAAACAGGAGCCCCACCCTACCCTCCCCGCACAGCAGGGAGGGATGAAGATGGAGTCCGAAATGAAAAAAAACCACAGCGTTCTTTTTTGTTTTCTTCTGCTGATGCTCGCCGCGGTACTGCCGGCTGTGGCCCAGGATGCACCCGGTGATTTTGCCGCGGCCAACAAACTCTATCGCGACGGAAATTTCAAAGAGGCTGCCGTGGGCTATTCGCAAATCATGAGTAGAGGCGTTGTATCGGAATCTTTGTTTTATAATCTCGGCAACGCGTACGTGAAGTCAGGCGAACTGGGTCGGGCTGTGCTTGCCTACGAGAGGGCGCTTAAACAAAATCCGCGCGACCCCGAAGTCAGAGCCAATCTGGATTATACGCGCAGCTGTTTAGAGGATAAGACGGAAGACAACACCCTGGTCGCGTTGCTGGAAAAATTGTCGCCCGCACGATGGATTTCCTGGCGTGAAAATGTATGGGCTTTTTGCATTCTTTATTGGAGCGGGACAATTCTGGCGCTTGCAGGGTATGGGATACGACGGCGTTGGAGGGGACTGCTGGCCGGCGGGTTGTTGTTGCTGGGTTTGTCTTGCCTGTTGGGAACGGCGCTCTTTTTTCGATCGCCTCTTTGGGCTAGCCCGCGGGCAATAGTGTTGGCAAAAGACGTTGAAGTGCGTTACGGCCCCGTGTTAGCGGAATCCACGGCCTTTACGCTGCATGAGGGATCCAAGGTACGCATATTGCGCAGCGCGGAGGACTGGAATCAAATTGCTTTTGCGAAAGGTAAAGTCGGATGGATTCCTGCGGAAGCTGCTGAAAAGATTTAGTGTCCGCCGCCCCAAGTGAAGGAAACCCACAGCAGCACCCCGTACAGAGCCATAAAAACTATTCCCTGTAAAAAGTTTAACTTCCTGCGCATAAGGCTAATCGCCCCGTACAGCGTCACCGCGTTCATGAAATAAAAGGGAATGGTAAGGATGGGACCCACCGAGGCGTGCCCGTTGACCAGGGCGATGAATGGAATGATTCCAAACAACAGGCTGTTGTGATTGATTTTTGATCCGATGAAATTACAGATCGAGATTTCCGCCAATTTACCGCTGCGAATCACGGTGATGTAGGCCGTCATTTTTTCCGGCATTTCCGAGGCGAGCGGTCCCAGCACTATCGCGATCGTCACGGGGCTGATTCCCATATAATGCGCCAACTCTATCATTGCGTCCACGAAGGGCTCCGAAGCAAAAAAGACAATCAAGCCGCCGATGCCCAGAAAGATCCAGGCCTTGCGCATGCGCTCTTTGGGTACCGATTTGTTTTCGGCCTTGTTCTTTTTGTGATGCGCCAACGCATTCCCTGCCAAATGGACCACGTAGAGGACGAACATGAGATTCAGGATAACGCCGTCCTTCACATCAAAACTGTTCTTTTCCCAACCCAATACAAAGGCCACCATTGCCGTGGCTAATAAATACATCGCGTCGATGCCGGTATTCTTGGAAAGCTCTATGTGATGAACCGGATTGCGGCTAAAGCGCGAGGTCGAAAGCAAGATGACCGAGCCATAACCCAGCGTCATAAGTAGGCTGCAGGCGCCAATGGCCGAGCCAATGGCCATCGCGTATTCGCCCTTGAGGCAAGCGAAAATAACGAAAAGATATTCTGGCAGCGTGGTCACGAGGCCCAGGATAATGCTGCCCGCAAAATTGGCCCCGAATTTTTCGGCGAGAATTTCCGCGCCCTCGCTTAGTAAATAAGCAGCGGCCGTGATGATCAGCATGAGACCTAGGAATACAAAGACAACCATTCGCGCATTATAGCTAGATGCATAGATTTCTCAAGCATTTGCGACGAGGTTCTGGTGGCAAAGCAGCCTTATTTATGCTAGCATCCCCGCTTCTTTGCGAGAACACGCCATGCCAGAAAAACTAATCATATTCGACACCACGTTGCGCGATGGGGAGCAGACTCCGGGAGCGAGCTTGAACATTCGCGAAAAGGTGGAGATCGCCAAGCAATTGGAGCGCCTGGGTGTGGACGTGATCGAGGGTGGTTTTCCATTTGCTTCCCCCGGTGATTTTCTGGCCGTGACGGCCATTTCCAAGGAAATCAAGGGGGCTACGATAGTAGCCGGCCTGGCCCGCGCGCTAAAAAAAGACATCGATCGCGCCTACGAAGCGTTGCGGCATGCCAAGCGGCCGCGCATTCACGTCTTTTTGGCGACGTCGCCGATTCATCGACAATTCAAATTAAAAAAAGCCCAGGAAGAAATCATCAAACAGGCCTCCGAAGCCGTAGCCTACGCGCGCACCCTGGTGAAGGACGTCGAGTTTTCTCCGGAAGACGCGTCCCGCACGGAACCGGATTTTTTAAGCAAGGTGGTGGAGGCCGTGATTAAGGCTGGCGCGCGCACGGTCAACATTCCTGACACGGTCGGATACACGGCGCCTTCGGAATTCCGCAAATTGATACGCTACTTAAAAGATACCACGCCCAACATAGACAAGGCCGTGATCAGCGTGCATTGCCACAACGATTTGGGATTGGCCGTAGCCAATTCCATCGCGGCGGTGGAGTCGGGAGCAAGGCAGGTGGAGTGCACGATCAACGGATTAGGCGAGCGCGCGGGCAACGCGTCGCTGGAAGAAATCGTGATGATTATCAACACGCGCCGGGATATTTATAAGGACGTCTACACGGACATCAACGCCAAGCAAATCACCAAGACTAGCCGCCTGGTTAGCCATTTGACCGGCATCGTGGTGCAGCCGAATAAGGCGATAGTGGGTGAGAACGCATTTGCGCACGAGTCCGGCATTCATCAGGACGGTGTGTTAAAGGAACGCTCCACCTACGAAATCATGGATCCGGCCTCGGTGGGTTTGACAACCAACAGGCTGGTGCTGGGCAAGCTTTCAGGGCGGCATGCGTTCAAGTCGCGCTTGGAGCAAATGGGTTTTAAATTGAAGGATGCCGAGGTGGACAAGGCGTTCGCGCGTTTCAAGGATTTAGCCGACAAGAAAAAGGTTATTTACGACGAGGATTTGGCCGCGATCGTGGAGGACGAATTTTCGGATATTCCGCCCACGTATTTGCTGGACTACATTGCGGTGACCAGCGGCAATCGGACGCTGGCAACTGCCACGGTGGTGTTGAAGAAGGGCGAAGAAGTATTTCAGGATGCGTCCACAGGCGATGGGCCCGTGGACGCCGTGTATAAAACCGTGGATCGCATCACGGGCGTCAAGGGCAAGCTCGCCGACTACGCGCTGCGCGCGCTGACAGGCGGCAAGGACGCAATGGGTGAGGTCTCGGTGCGTGTCGAGGCCGAGGGTGGAATCTATCACGGCAAGGGGGCTTCGACGGATGTCATCGAGGCCAGTGCCAAGGCGTATTTGAACGCGATCAATCGCGCATTGTTTCGCAAGAAAAACACAAAGGTCTCATCATGAGCATGGTCTACGACGGAAACACAAGAGTGTTAGGGTTGTTCGGAAATCCGGTGAAGCAAAGCGCCTCACCGGCAATGCACAACGCGGCGTTCGAGGCGCTGAAACTCAATTGCATTTATTTGCCTTTTGAAGTGCGTCCTGAAAATCTCGAGGGAGCCGTGGCGTCGCTGCGCGCTCTTAATTTTCTGGGCGTCAATGTCACGGTGCCGCATAAGCAGGACGTGATTCCTTATCTCGACGGTATTTCCGGCGACGCGCGCTTGATCGGCGCCGTGAACACGATCAAGGTGGAAGGCAAGAGATTGATCGGGCATAACACCGACGGGCGCGGATTCGTGCGGGCGCTCGACGACAATGCGGGTTTCAGCGTGCATGGTAAAAATGTTGTTTTGATCGGCGCGGGTGGTGCGGGTCGCGCGGTGGCTGTGCAATGCGGTTTGGATGGCGCGGCGCATATCACGATTACCGACGAGCAGCAGAATCGCTCCCAATCGCTGGCCACGCATATCGTGCAAAAAATTCCGGGCACCGATGCGCTCAGCGTCGGCATCAAGGACGCTGCGTTTGCCGAGCGTATGGCCGATGCGGATCTGATCGTGGATGCCACGCCGCTGGGCATGCAATCTTCCGATCCGACGTCGTTTGACCCGGACTTGTTGCCGAAGCGCTCGGTGGTGGTGGATCTCGTCTACAATCCGCCGGAAACGAAATTACTGCGCGCGGCGAAGAAGCGGGGCTGCAAAGCGTTCAACGGCATGGGCATGCTTCTGTATCAAGGGGCGATAGCGTTTGAAATCTGGACAAAGAAAAAGGCCCCGATAGAAATCATGCGTAAGGCGCTGATTAAAGCCATTCGATGATTTATGGGAACCCGTCAGTTACAGGGGAGTGTCGTAGTTCCTTCGCTGCTCCGGTCTCCGCGGCGCGCCCTTTCGGCGATTTTGTGTCTTGGACCCTC
>CAZOWS010000018.1:0-4128 GCA_964583365.1 uncultured Actinomycetota bacterium | reverse complement strand
GTTCGAATCCTCTTGCGCCCATTTTTTTATTTTTCCCCGCCCCCTTGACATAAGTGCCTTTTCGTGCTATCATTACACCCATGAAGACGCGTGTATTCCTCAAGTCCCTATTTAGCTTCCTGTTATCTGCATCGCTTCTATGCCCGATACAGTCGGCAGGGGCACCATCGCATCTTGCACCTCGTTCGGCATTTCCTGAGAATTTAGAGGATAAAAAGTTCCGGCGTTTGGCGTTTGAACATTTGGACGGCATGGGGTTGATTCCTGCCATGAAGGCTTTGAAGGATGGAGGTATTTTGGATCTGTTGCCGGCTGCGGACAGTGAAGAGTTTATCACGTTGAGTTCGTTGTGTTCTCTAAAGGAGACTGCTGCGCGAGGGTATTTGGGTGTGGCTTTGCGTGCAATGGCCTCTCAGGGCTGGGTGGAAATGCGCGATGCTAGCAAAGATCCTATGCGACAGGAATGGGCGTTTCGCTTCACTAAAGAAGGAGAAATCGCCAAAAGCTACCTGCCTTATTTCGACAAGGCGGCTCAATATATTCCTGTTTTAGTTCGCATGAAGAAAATTCTTTTCGACAAAAAAGTACCCAAAGCATTACAGCGGATGTATAGGAATGCCATAAGGGAAATGGCGGCGTATCGCTGGGAATTGCCCCAAGAGAAAGATGAATTGCGGCAAAAGGTACGCAATCAGATTTTGCGACATTTGGATGGGGTTGTGGTGGGACCTGTCATGGTTGCTTTGGGCCGACAGGGTGTTTTCGAAAAATTTTCAACAAGAGATGGGGAATTGAGTATTCGAACGATAGAAAAGATGGAGGGCAATACAGACAATATCATTCGGGCTTTTTCTATTCTGGCCACGCAAGGATGGACCGTGGGCTTTGAAGATGCCATTGCGCTTACGCCTGCCGGCAAAGTGGCCATTCAAAAGCCTTACTCCTATGGTGTGCCAAGCGCGTACAACCGCATGGCGAAAAAATATTATGAAATGACATTCGTGAACCCGGATTTGCCGCGCATCGGTGAGAAGGGCACAGAATTGTTGGTGAATCGGGAAATGAATATCTGGGGTAGCAATGGGGCCCATGAAAACTATTTCAAGCAGGTGGAGAAAATCATTCAGCAAATATTCGACAACGATGATTTTGAGAATCAACCCAAAGGTTTATGCGATGTCGGATGTGGCAAAGGCGGGTTGCTGGAATAAATATACGAAATGATAAAAAAGACTAAGCGGGGAGCAGTATTGGACAAATTTCCATTGCATGTGGTCGGCGTGGATTTTAGCAAGGTGTCCCTTCGCAACACGCATAGAACACTGAGGCGCGCAAAGATCAACCATCATCTACTGCCCGGGGATGTTCGTGATCCGGATACCATCGCGATAGATTTGCTTCGAGAGCACAATCTGAAACTAGGAGACATGCTTAACGTGCGCTCGTTCGTGACCCATAATAGGACTTGGGTTGAACCAACCGACGTAAGCGATTTGCGCCCGAGTAAATCCACGGGGATTTTTTGCTATCGCGGCCGAGAAATTCCCAACAGTCTTTTGGAGCTGGATTTGAGGCAGTATTTCAAGCGCTGGGGGAAATATTTGCGCTTTGGTTTGTTGGATTTGGAACTACACACCATACCCCCATCCTTGGCCGCCCGGCATCGTGCAGAAACGCCGACTATTGTTTACGACGTGACGCATGGCTATTCGGATCAATATATTTTGGAATTGCCCATCTATTTGGAATGCGCGCGGGATGCCGGCTTAGAAGTGGTAACGAGCAATCGCATTCCCAAAAGTGAACTTGCCACGGTGAGCATTAATTACTTTAGAGCCGTTAGGGGCAAAGAAGTATTTGAGTTGCCTGATGGAAGCGTTGTAGAACGCATCACTTCGCCCAATGTTTTACCTGAACACGTGAAGCCTTATTGGAAGGATCATCATGCCTTGTATGTTATCCGCAATGACAGTTTGGGCTATCAAGCCTATTTAGGAATGCATAAAGTAAAGGAGCAGGATGGCGTAGCACGCAGCATTGGCGGCACGGCGTTGGAAAAGCATCCTAGCCCCGAAGATGCCATGATCGAAGCATTGCTTTTGTCCCGCCAAATGAGTTACAAGGCGGCCATGATAGACGGCCTGGATGTGCGGGGTGGCAAATTTGTCATTAATTTCGATAATGATTCACCGACACGGCGAGATGTATTGGACAGCGCTGCGAAGGCTTTGGAATGGATCAAAGACCATTTGAGGGAGGGGATTTTTACAGGCCAGGACGTGAATATATCGGCAGGAGATGCTTACTTTATGTACGAGCGAACGCCATCTTCCATAGTGGGGGTGAAAGGAGATCCCAGTAAAAAAACAGAACCGCCTACGCCGCCAACTGCAGCGGGCGTGTTGGCTGGTATGCGGGCTGCGGTGGAGGTATATTTCCCCGAGGCACCCACGTTAAAAAATAAAGTAGTTAGTCTTGCAGGGCTAGGGAATGTAGGATCCTTGGTTTTGAAGGGGCTTTTAGAGCAGGGCGCTACGGTGGTCGCAACGGAGCCTTATGCGCCTGTTCTTGAGAAGCGGAAGGCTGAATTTGCAGAGGCGATTGCAAAGGGACAGCTGATACTTCTGGAGAACCCCGATGCGATTTATGATCAATCCGCGGATTTTTATTGTCCCTGCACTTCAGAACGACGTCTGTTGGATGCTGGACGAGTTGAGCGCCTCAAGAAGGCCGGGGTGCGCATTGTGGCGGGCAGTTCCAATACACAGTTGGCTGACGAGTCTATCGCCAAGCTCCTGCATGACAACGGTATCGTGTATGTCGAAGATGTTGTTATCAATGCAGGAGGCCTGATGGGCGTAGCAGGTATCGGCGGCCAAGCCGATGCTATGATTTACGGCAACACGAAGAAAATATTGTTGCTTGCCAAAGAACAGAGTCGCGATCCACACGACGTATTTAACACTCTAGCTCAAGAACGGGTTGAGAAAACCCAAACTACAACGCCGTTACCCGATGTCTATGCCCCGGAAATTCGCCTTATCCTAGATTCTTTGCGCAACAAGCTCGCAGCCATAGATGGATCCGAGTCACCCATGCCCGTAGCACCGCTTGCAGTTTTATGGAAAGAATGGGTGCGTATGGAACCGGATTGGAATTCTTTTATTTTGGAAGGGAAAAGCGCTGAGGCGTTGAGAACACAGAGATTAGCTATAACAAAAATTGGTCACGCGATGGGCAAGATTTGCAGCAAGTTCTCTAAAGTCGCCCCTTATCACGAGGAGGTAGTTATAGAATTTCTCGATAGGGTAAAGTCCATTGTGGGAATATTGGAACAAGTTCATCTCCCTTCGGGTACCATTCCATCCCTAGGGGAAGACGAGAAAATCGTGAGGCGTTGCAATACGGAAGAATTGATGGATCTATTAAAATATCGGGTGGGTTCACAGGAAACGCATTGGCGAGTTCTTGCCTTGGAGGAATTGTGCAGAAGGAAACAAATTACTCCCCTTTACAACACATTAATGGGAACCATTTTCCTTCGTCCTACTCCCATGGATCAACAAGAGGCAGCATCCAATCGAGAGCTATTGAAGCATTTATCGCCTACGGGTTCCCATAAACTTGTTTTACAACAACTGGCACGGGTAGCGTATATGAAAATGCCTGCAGATTGGAAGGGCAGGCATCCCATAAGACTTTTTGACGTTAAATTTTTAGAAAATTTTGGAGAAGCTTTAGAGCGGGATGGCGCAATCGATTATCATGCATTGGCCCAAAGAGCTCCGAAAGATTTTATACTACTGGGAAATATATTGCTTTGCCTGGAAAATGCTTTGAATTTAAATCTTCCAGAATCACCCAAGTCTAGCCCAAGTCAACTTGTGCGGCGAACGCCTCCGGCGATATCTCCGCGCGAACCGGCAAACATAATCCAACTGTTTTCCCAAGCTCTCTAAGTCGCAAATATTTCCATCAATATTTTCCGGGTGTGCGACAAATTTGTGGGTGATACTCTCTCCCCCAATGCCTTCCCTCTCCCCTTTGGGGAGAGGGCCAGGGTGAGGGGCAAGCCAATCACGTGAGACACCCTCACCCCAACCCTCTCCCTTTTCGAAGGGAGAGGGA
>CAZOWS010000017.1:0-2839 GCA_964583365.1 uncultured Actinomycetota bacterium | reverse complement strand
GTGCTACGCAGATCAGACATCACATACCTCCTCACGCACCCACCCTTAGCAAAATCCTTGACGCGTTTGTTGTCACCCTGTATCGTTATTCCCAGTTATGCAAACAACAGCGATCCCAACCATTTTGATTCTAGTTATTACCAGTCTGCTAGGTTTTCCCAACGTATTGGATTTTGCGAGAATTTTGTTTAACACCGGGGCGCCTTGGGCGTCTCAGAACAGGAAAAATTTGCCTCAAGGGCATAAAAAGGCTTTTAACTTAAGCACGCGAAACAGTTTGCTTTCACCCCTCGTTCACGACGGGACAACTCTGTTGCATACGGGCCCTTGGGCACGCACGCTAGCTAGCTTGATTTAAGAGTCCTTTTTATCCTGCGGGGCTTGTCATGTGCAAGCTCAACAAAGGAAAAAAGGATGATCAATAACTTAACAAAGAAACCTCAGCATAACCCGCAGCATCAGCAACACCAGCAGCAGCATTCCCAACATTCGCAGCACGCTCATACCAACCGCCAATCCAACTCGCGTGAAATCATCATCAATACCGAGATGCTGGAAAAGCGCATTTCGTATTTGGAAAAAGGCGTTCTGGAAGCGTTCTTCATCGAACGCAACAACGAGGACAGGCTTGTAGGCAATATTTACAAGGGCAAGGTCATGAACGTATTGCCCGGTATTCAAGCCGCGTTCGTGGACGTGGGCTTGGAGAAAAACGGTTTTTTGCATGTCTCCGACGTGTCCGGCGATCCCACGATGTCGCAATTGATGGATGAAGAGGAAGCGGAATTGACGGAAGACGCGGCTGCAGCACCTGCCGCACCGGGCGTGGCGCATCCGAGTGTAACGCATGCGGGCGGAGGCGGACGCCATGGACATTCCGGCCCACCGCGCCAAATCCAATCCATTGACCTCCTATTAAAAGAAGGTCAGGAAATTATCGTGCAAGTCGTCAAGGAGCCCATCAGCACAAAGGGCGTGCGGCTCTCGACGCATATCAGCCTGCCGGGGCGCTTCGTGGTGCTGATTCCCAACTCGAATCTGCGCGGCGTGTCGCGTAAAATCGAAGATAGGGATGAGCGGCGCCGACTTAAAGAGATGCTAGCGCAAGTCAAAATTCCCAACGGCGTCGGCTTGATCGTGCGCACGGTGGCCAAAGGCGAAGGCGTTGCCGATCTAGAGCGCGATTTGCGCTATTTGATGCTGCTCTGGAAAAGAATTCAACGCAAGATTCCCTCCGTGAGCGCTCCCGCGATCGTGCATCAAGAATTGGATCTCGTGTTAAAAACAATTCGCGATCATCTTACCGACGAAATAGACCGCGTTGTCGTGGACAGCAAAGACGAATTCAAAAGCATACGTAAATTTGTCGCGCTGGCATGCCCGCGCATGCGCAGCAAGGTCGAGTTGTACACGCATCGCCAGCCGGTGTTCGACAAATACGGCATCGAAAAAGAGGTCGAGAAAATATTCCGACGCAAGGTGTGGCTCAAATGCGGCGGCTATTTGATATTCGATCGCACCGAGGCGTTGGTGGCCATTGACGTGAACACGGGCCGCCACATGGGCAAGGACAATTTGGAAGACACGGTGCTCACGGCTAATCTCGAGGCTTGCGACGAGGTTGGGCGCCAATTACGCCTGCGCAACATGGGCGGTATTATCATCATCGACTTCATTGACATGCAATCGCGCCGCAATCAGCGCGAGGTGTTGCGCCGCTTGAAAGAGGCGCTGCGCAAAGACAAGGCCAAGACCAATATTTTGCCCATATCCGATTTGGGGCTGGTCGAGATGACGCGTCAGCGCACGAAGGAAACCACGAGCGACGTGCTCTATCAGGACTGTCCTTCCTGCCGCGGCAACGGCCTGGTCAAGTCTCCGCTATCCATCAGCATCGAGGTGCAGCGCACGCTGGGTAGGATATTCGCCGAAGGAATTTATCGAGATCTTCGCGTGCTGTTGAGTCCAGACGTGTACCATCAGGTCAACGACGTGGACCGCGAGATCATTCGCCACATCGAAAAGAAATACAACACGCGCGTGGAATTGGCGAAAGAAGAAAAATTTCACCCCGAAGAAATCAAGTACGTGTCCGTAAAAACAGGCGATTTTATCAGGCCGTAAATAGTTGATAAATTACCGTTGACGCTAATAGCCCGCTAACATAGACTTTACTTGCATCCCAAAGGAGGGAACAAAATGAACAAAGCACAACTCGTAGAAGCACTCGCCAAGGAAACCAAGTCTTCCAAAGCGTCTGCAGAGAAATCCGTTGGCGGATTTATCAAGGTCATCAAGACCGGTCTCAAGAAGGACAGCAATGTCCAGCTGATAGGTTTTGGAACATTCAAGGTTGTTAACAGAAAAGCCAGAATGGGCCGTAACCCACAGACCGGGGAAGCCATCAAGATCAAGGCCAGCCGGACAGTTGGATTCCGCGCAGGTAAGGGTCTCAAGGCCGGACTGTAAACGGACATAGCTAGCGAAAGGATCCTCCCCGGACTAAATTCGGGGGGGATTTTTTTTATGGATAAGCCGTTCACACTAGAGATTCGCGTGCGGTATCCGGAGACGGATCCGATGGGCGTCGTGCATCACGCCAATTTTTTTATTTATTTTGAGATGGCGCGCGTGGAGCATTTGCGCAGCTACGGCGTGGCATACAAGGATTTGGAAAAGCAAGGAGTGCTCTTCGCGATCGTGAAGGCGAGCTGCCACTTAAAATCGCCGGCGATGTACGACGACGTGCTCTGTGTGGAACTCAAGGTGGAGCGATCGTCGTTGGTGCGCATTGATCATTCCTACAAAGTGCTGCGTAAATCTGACGCGAAGTTGCTGG
>CAZOWS010000016.1:0-3986 GCA_964583365.1 uncultured Actinomycetota bacterium | reverse complement strand
TTCAAGGCAGCGCGCGGCATCTATTTGGACAAGCAGCCCTGGGGCACTACGCATTTATCCCGATATTTTAAACAAGCCGATGGCTTTCTTCATCCCAATGCCCTGATACGCTCTTGGGTAAAACCTATTTTTGCGGACGTGGAAGAGACATCCGACAGAGACATGCTCTTCGACAAACCCTACGATGGCATCATGATGAACAATTTAAAACAATATCTGACTCGCGAACCCACCTATGCCGCGCTGATCACGGCGATCAGTGCTACCATCCCTGCGCATGACTCCACGTGGCTGGCTTACAGCTACAGGACAAACATGGCCGTTGGCATCGTGCCATCGCGCGATGGAATGGCAGATCCAGGCAGCAACCCCGAAGCTATCGCGCGAGCCGCATGGTTCGCGCAAGCTGCGCAAAATTCCGATTATACCGAGCGGCTCCGCGCGTACATTCAGAAAATCATGGACTCTCGATTGGGTCGCATTTCGAATCATTGCTTATTGGAAATATGGATGCGTTTAGAATCCCAACCCGCAAAATTGGGCGCGCGGCCCGAGCGAGAAGCATTCGCTGAAACGATGGTAAAAACGCTGATGCACGAAGTGGACTTTCAAGACATACACGCCCTGCGCCTATTGCTGGATTTGGATAAGTCTCCTTCTGATCCGACGCAGCGCGCAACTTCTGTTCTAAACGCACCCGACCTAACAGCGCAAAGTCTCTAGATGATTAAATCAATACCCCGGCCCAAAGTTTTTTAGTAAAAATACCGTACGGCAAAATCTCTATACCATCTTTGGTGACTCGCGGCGATTTTTCAGTACAGACAACCACTCTGTGTTTAAACGCGCCGTCTTCGAGCAGAGCATGCAAACCGCCCAAATCGCCGTCGTGTACTTTCCCGGATTTAACCTCGATAGCTAGCTCCCGATCGCCTAAAAGAAAATCCACTTCTACCCCTGTGCTGGTGCGCCAGTAGCATAGTGGCATTTCAGGATTACGATAGGTTTGATACGCGCGTAACTCCATGAGAATTAGGTGCTCAAATGCCTTGCCAAAATCGCTGTTGCCTGGCTCCGGGTGACGGCGCGCAAGATATCCTGCAACACCCACATCAAAAAAATAAAACTTATCGGCCATGATCATGCGGCGTTTGTTTGATCTGGTCCATGCAGGCAAGCGAAACCCTAAAAAAGAATCTTCTAGAATATCAAAATATGCCCGTACCGTTCGCTGACCAATACCGCATTCGCGGGCAATATTGGTGTAATTCAGGAGTTCGCTGGACGTGATCGCCGCAATGCGCAGAAACTCTGCAAAGGACGGGATATTTTGCGTGAGCGCTTCGGCAGCGATTTCTTCCTTGAGATAATCGCCAACATAAGCGCGGAGATCTTCGATAGGACTTTCCGAAAGATAGTGAGGCGGCAACATGCCAGAGACTAGCGCCTTTTCAAGCTCAAAACCACCAACCTCTGAAATAGAAAGCGGCAACATGATACGTCGCCACGCGCGGCCACCAAGAAGATTCGCATGGCCTTTACGAAGTTTGCGCGCGCTAGAACCCGTTAACAGAAACTGTGCGCCACAATTTTCTATCATCCAGTGCACTTCATCCAAAAGAGTCGGAGCTTTCTGGACTTCGTCTAGGACGATAAGTCTTTTTTCCTTTCCAAACCTCTCACGCAAAAGGGCAGGACGGGAGGCGTACTCCAAAAAAGTGTCTGTCTTGAGCAGATCAATCAAAACGGCGTCTTTGAGATGCTCGCGAATCCAGTAGCTCTTCCCCGCTTTTCTCGGCCCCCAAAGAAAGCAGGATTTCCCCTTTGGTAGGCGCAAGTCAATCTGTCGAGATAGGATATATTTACTCATTACGTTAAATTATCCGGATAAGTTTACAGATGTCAACTATTACAATGAATTTCATGCAATCAGGAGAGGAAAAAGTGTTTCTCTTTTTCGGACAAGCCACCGAGGGTTTCCAGAGATTGCGACACAGGAACAAGAACCGGGTCAGACGAAAAAGTATGCTGAACCGCAAGCACGAGATCCAGCGATAGCGCTCGTTTCTCCATCTCCTCGGCAAGTCCCTGGGCTTTTTTCTTAAAAAAAAGACGGGGGAACAACGCGGCAATGGAAATAAAAAGTCCAAATACCGTCGCGAGCAACGATCCTGCAATGCCTACGGCATAAGGAGTAGAATCCTCTCCTAGTCCACCGATGGTCTGAAAAACACCCATGATGCCGGTGATGGTCCCCAAGATGCCCAGCAGGGGTGCCGCAACCATGACCGTGTCGAGCAGAGCGAGATGCCTCTTCATTTCTCCAAATTCTTCCTTACTCTGGCACGCCATGGCCTTGACCACGGATCGATCTCTTTCTTCTAATCCCGCGTGCAACGTTCGCAAGACGGGGTCCTTTGTGCCGTGCGCTATCGCGTCCGCCTCCGCCAAATCCCCTGTCGCGACGCATGCCAAAAATTTATCCACGAGTGCGGAATTGCGAGAACGCCCCAGACGCGTCCAAAACACGGCGCGATCCACGATGATCGCAGCGCACAACACGGCCAGCCCCAAGAGCGGCCACATCACCGGACCACCCGCTAAAAAATAATCACCCATTGCCTTCTCCCGTTCTAAAAAATTATACCATCGCCAGCGCACGCTGCACTGCTTTCCCAATCAACTCTCCCACTGGCGTGTTCATTCCGCAATGATTTTGTTGAATTTCTTCTGAGCTGAATCAAAGCAATCAAATTCGTACCTTGTCACGCCGAGGCTTCTTTGCGAACATAGAATCCATGTCTTGGAAAAAATTTATGCTAACGTTGTCCGGCATGGCTTTAATTCTAGTAATCGCTTGCGGTGCTGCGCTTGCCTGGATTTATGACGGCCCCCGTCGAGCAATAGCCGATAAAAAATTGCATGGCTTTAGCCTCGGCAATCAAGAATGGAGCGGGACGATCACGCTGACCGGCGACACGACCGTGATCGGCAATCTTTGGATCAAGCCTGGGACAAAGGTGCTCTTTGAGGTCGGTGATGATCAAGGGACTGGCGATGAAATACAACCTGACGGCTACAACGACGCTGATCCCACGCGATTAAGTGCCTACACGAAGTCACACTCAGCGCTGATCGTGCTTGGCGTGCTAATCGCCAAAGGCTCGTCGGAGAAACAAATCATTTTTACTTCTGCATCTTCTAATCCTACCTACGCGGATTGGGAAAGTATTTGTTTTTCAGGCAGCGGGAGCCAATTTGAATATGTCCTCGTTGAATATGCGAGAAACGGCATCAATCCCATGCTACCCCATCAAAAATTCTCCGTGCGGAATAGTCTTTTTCGTCACAATTATTGGAGCGGATTGTCGCTCAGTCGCTCCGACGCCGAGATAACGGAATGCGAGCTTAGCGACTCGGGACACGAGGGCATAGATTTGCAATCGGGTAATTGCATACTGAAAAACAACACGATACGAGATTGTCATGCGGGTATCGTGATCCTTGCGGGTCATGCTGTTATTGAGGGAAACAAAATAAGTGATTGCGGGGCCGGCATTCACATCGGCGACAATGCCACCGCGACCCTGAGCAACAACGAAATCCGACTTGCCTCTCCGTACAGCAAACGCGAATGGCGATACAAAAATCACGCCTACGCCATGTTTGCTTCTCCCCCACCCCCCGAATAAAAACTTCTTGATCGGCCTAGACCGGCTGAAAACATTGCGCTACACTGATCCACCTATGGACCCCGACAGGCATTTCGAAGCTCTCGTACAAGAAACCTTTCAAGAGATGGTGGATCGCAATCCGCCGCTGGCCACGTATCTGGGCATTCACACGCAGGATGATGTGCTGCCTTCCGCCACAGCAGCTCAGGCGGCAGATGACTTCAGATGGTTCTCCAAAAGGGTGGGAGAATTCAACGCGCTGCCCAGGACCCAATTGAGCGAAGAACATCATCTCGACCTGGAATTGCTCAA
>CAZOWS010000015.1:0-19801 GCA_964583365.1 uncultured Actinomycetota bacterium | reverse complement strand
GCACAATACCGGGATATGGCCGCGGATTTGCGCGCGCATTTCGCGGACATGGAAATCACCACCGACATTATCGTAGGCTTCCCGGGCGAGACGCAGGCGCAGTTTAAAAATACGCTGCGCTTCGCAGAAGAAATTCAATTCTTAAAAGTGCATGTGTTTCCTTATAGCGATAGACCCGGCACCGTTGCGTCTGCGTTTGCCGATAAAATTCCCGCGCAGGAAATCTCCGCGCGTGCTGGGGAATTGACCGAGTTTTCCGAGAAAATCGCGCGGGCACGCCAACAGAGCTACGTGGGGCGTGTCGTAAGCGTTCTCGTGGAAGGAAAGCCTGATGCCAATGGATCTCACGCCGGTTTTACGCCCAATTACGTGAAAGTTCTCGTGCGCGACGGTGGGGAATGGGCCAATCGCGTCATCGTAGCTCGAGTCTTATCCAGCGATGGCGAAGACCTCTATGTCGAGCCGCTCTCCGTATCATCAACTGCAGTCTTTCTTCCCAAAGGTTATTAGTCGTCAAAATTACTCTCGTGTAAGCGAAGCGATTACTAAGTTTAATCGCCTCAGATAGTGAGGCGATTAGGAGGCGTTGATACTATTGGCAGAAACGGCCAAAATCATACTTGACACAGTACATATATTTATGTACTATCTCGTATAATGAAATATCGGGAGCTTATCCAAAAGCTGAGGGCGCTTGGATGGTATCTTGCTCGGGAGGGGGGAGAGCGGCGCATAGCCCCAGGAGGATGAATTAATATGGTCTTAGAAGGCAACATTCGCAAGGACAATAAGCTGTGGCTGATCGAAGTGCCGTCGTTGGATCTGATAACGCAGGGACATTCCAAGAGGGACGCATTTGCCATGTTGCGGGATGCCATTAGGCTTTTGATTGACCGGAAAGATTTTAAGATCAAGTTGCGATTGTTGGGATCGACGCTCTTTCTTTTGGAATCTGATGATGATACGGCCATGCTTGCCCTAATGTTAAAGCGTCAACGTAATAAGCATGATTTGAGTATTGCCGATATGGCTAAGCGCTTACACGTCCGATCCAAGAATGCATACGCGCAATACGAGCAGGGGAAGAGCCAGCCAAGTCTCACCAAAGTTCAAGAATTTCTCTGGGCCATGAGTCCAAGGGCCGTTCTTGCTTTCACGGTTTTTGAGGAGCGGGCCCAATATCAAGTAAATTCGCGCAACATTCGTGGTGCTTGAGCAATCGCCCTCCCAAGCAAATTAAAAAATATTTTTACACCCCCCCGTGCCCTTGACAAAAGCATTTCTATGGTTTATAATAAACATTGCTATGGGCAGAAATTCCTTGCGGTTTCTTATGCGTAGATGCTTCGCGTTGGCGCTTGCGGGCGTGATTGCGGTGCAGCCATTGCAAGTTATTGCGGTGGAGTATCTTGCTCCCGCATCCCGAATAGGGTCCAAGGGCCTTTCTCAGGACGAGGCCGATCAGCATTTCCAGGAAAAAAGGCGGGGCGCGAAAGATTATTGGCCCGAAAAAATGGGCTTGGAAGGCATCGTGAAAATACTTACCTCAACGGCCTATAAAAATCCCCAGGCCAAGCCGATGCGCTTTGTTACGCAGGCCACGGCAACCGGCATTATTCCAACGGATTTGCCCGATAAAGATTTCAGAGTGGACGGTCATTCGTATCGGCTGAGATTGCCGTCGCAATATGGGGATAGGCCTGTCGAGATTCGCTTTGGGTATGAATCCAGCTTTGGATGGCTGGTCAACGCCTTCGAGTACGACATCTTTCACGAGCAAGCCGCAAAAGACGAGCATGGCAATGAAAAACCTGCCATAGGGACATGGTTCTTTTCCCCGGATAGAGGAATTCAACGCATGGATGAGGAGGAGGATGGCGCGCCGGCTGCCATCGGAACGCTGATTGCCATGTATCATTTGGATGAATTGTACGATTTGTTCCGCTATGCCCCGATAGAATTAGAGGAGCTGCTGATACATCTTTTCCCCGGCCGTTTTGAACCGGGTTCGCTGGCCTTTTTTCTGCAACGCCAAATGATTTCGCGCAGGCTGAGCGTGCCTGCGGCGGATACGGTGCAGGATGCCTGCAGTGATTTCCATCTATTGCAAATGCCGCCGCTGGACCCCGTCGCCCGCAAAATCTTGGCAACACGGCTGGAGAGGGCTTTGTTAAACGCTTTGTCTTTTAAGCAAGAAGGGGCCTTTGCAACCGATCAGGCCTATGAGGAGGAATTGTTGCGGCGCCTGCTGCTGATAGAAGAAAAAGCCAAGTCCATACAAAATCCCCAGATTCGCGATATTCTGCTTACCGATGTTCTCAAGCTATTCGAAAGGGCAGCTACGTACAAGCCAACCTGGCTCAAGCCTGGCATACACCTGAAATTCTTCCAGAAAGTGGCGATACTTCATCTGAGCGAGGAGCCTGAGCTGGCCAATGCCATACTTGCCGATGAGCCAGGTTTTGGCAAAACGTTGGAGGCTATAGGCGCGATCATGGAGGCGCAGTCCAAAGGAGACAATCGCGCCATAAAATCCTTGATCATCACCAAAGCTATTACCTTGCACAATTGGAAGGACGAAATACTGCAAATGACGAACATAAGCGAGGATGAAATCGCCGTGATCGATGCGGACACGGCGGAAAAGAAAATAGGCCAATTGGAAAAGGCCACGAATAATTCGAAAATCCGCTTTCTCATCATTTCCGATTCTCTGATAGGCAGGACTGTGCCCAAGGATCAAGACTTGGCCCGTAGCATTGTCCCCGATGAGATAGGCGAGGAGGAGATGCTGAAGGAAATACAGGCATATGTTCCTGGGTCCGGATTGCGGTTCATCGTATCCCAGCAGCAGAATGTCGAGCGCTGGCGCGAGGCAGCTGTCGCGCGCGGAAAGCTGCCCAGCGAGGCCCTGGCCGTCATAGACGGAGAATCGGCCGAGGAAATTTATCAGCAAATTCAAGAGGCCCGCGCGAATCCCCAAATACGCTTCGTTCTCTTGACCAAGGGCGCGATGGCGGCTCACCGCCAAAGCCTTGCCGCCGATGTGCAGCCGGAGTTTCACTACCTGGACAAGCTCAAGCAATGGAAACCCGATTTTATCACCGTGGACGAGGCCCATCGCATGCAGGCCGAGGACAGCCTGCGCAGCCGCGCCATTACGAGCCTTGGGGCCGCTAGGAAGCTGCTCTTGACGGCCACTCCCGTCAAAGGGGGGCGCACCACCAGCCTTTTTCCGCTATTGCGATGGCTGCACCCGGAGGAATTCGACGCGATAGTGCGCACGGAAAAGGATATTCGAAAAAACCCCGCGAAGATGAACGCCTTCTTGCGCAAGCGAATGCTGCGCCGCGTCAAGCGCGAATTGCCGCGCGAATTCACGCCGCTTACGCATGTCGAGCACCCGTTTGATATGGACGAAGAATGGGCCGGGTATTACAAGGAAATCTTGATGCACGTGATGGATTTACAGAGCAAGGGCCGCATCAGCCGGCTGGAATTCTTGAATGTCTTGCGTCTTGCGGCGATTCATCCGGGCCTCGTGAAGGAAAAGTACCTGCCGAATCCTCAATGGCAATACCCGCCGCTGGAGCAGGCGCCGAAAATACGCGAACTCTTGAAACTCATACGGGAAAAGAGGGACAGGGGCGAAAAGGTCGTGGTTTTTTCACTTTCGCGGCCCGTCATTGACGCCTTGGCCATGTTGTTGGATGCCGAGAAGCCCGGAACCGATGTGATTTGGCTGAAGGAAGACGATGACGCGCAAGACATCAGGGCCAAGCAAAGCGAATTCCGTCATGGCAAGCCCGGCATATTTTTGAGCACCTACGACAAGGGTTCCGAGTCCTTGAATCTGGAAGCTGCAGCTACGGTCATCAAACTCGACCTTCCCTGGGACCCGGAGACGAATCTCCAGGCCGAGAACCGCGTGCATCGCGTGACGCAGACCAGGCCCGTTGAGGTCATCAGCATTTTAGCGCGAGGGACAGTGGATGAAATCCTGAGCCGCATTGTGGACAGGAAAATGGTTACGTTTGCCGAAACCGTGGACGCGTTTTTGCCCATCGAGGAGGTGGGCGAGGATTTGGTGAAGGAAGTGATTGCCTGGGCCACCGCGAAAGACCGGAGAGAACAGTTCCTGCTGGATTATCAAGAGATGAGGCTCCTATACGCGCGCGGCGATATTGCCCAGGCGCATGCGCTCAGAGAACGATTGACCCTGGAATTGGCCTATTTCTATGCGGACCTTCCGGAGTCCAGGGCCTATCACGTCATGATGCTGTCTGTTCTCAAATGGATTATGGAAAAGAATCTGTTCGCCCCGGCCAAGGCGGGGCAGAACAGGCCCTTGCTGCTCGGGGATTTCTTTTGCGGTATTGGGCAGGCGCTACGCTCGCTCATGCAAATGGATCCCAATGAATTGCAGCACGCGCTTGCCGGCCGATTTCTCAAGGTCATTGAAATAGATCCCATCGAAAAAATGTTGCAGGTATCGGCGCAGGTCAATCAGGTGGAAGGGATTGCCCGCGACAGCCTTCAAAGCGATGTGCATCAAGCCGCGCTGGGCTTGCCGGACAAATCCCTGGATATTCTTATCAGCTCTTCCCTGGGTCTTTTTCCCAATGCCTTTCCCGAAACGGGGGACTTGCGACATGTCACACGGCGCGTATGGGCGCTGGCCCAAATGACGCGTTGTCTCAAAGACAAGGGATACCTGGTGCTATTGACCGCCCAGCCGATGCCAGCGGCGTTGCAGAAGGCCTTGAAGGAAGAATTCGGCATAACGGCTTTGACGGGCCAGGATCAACGCCTGGTGGATGACAAGACGATTCGTGAAATGTCGGGCGGCAATGTACAGATGCAAGCACAAATGAAGGCTATCCTTTCCCGCTATTATCTTTTTATCGGCCGTAAGGACAAGCATTATCCGGCCGATACGGAGCGTTTGGAGCAAATCAGCGCCCAACGCCGCAATGATTTCAAAATCGCCGAAAGGCCGGGCGGAGGAGATGAGGGAGGAGAGAGATCGCCGCGTGATAACGGCGACGCCGGAGGCGTCATGGGGCGTTGGCCATTGTCCCTGGATGACGTGAACGGGCCTGACTTGAAAAAGAAACCTCGCGAAAAGGCCCACAACTTGATGGAAATTCTCCGTTGGACAGAGGATGAAATCGCCGCCAAGAAAAGACAAATCGTTGAGCTATACGATGAGCAGTCGAAAGATCAAATTCCCTCGCCGGACGATGTTGCGGAGCAGACTGGGTTGACCGTAAGCGCGCTGGGATATTTGGTGCTGCTTATCAATCATCCAGACAAATCGCCCTTTGATCCGCGGCCCAAGGGACTTCCCGACAGTTATACGCCAGCCCCCGGACCCGATGCCGGAGGGGATAAGAAGCCTGAGTTGCCGACTGCTGAGACAAAACCCTTGCGAATTCGTTTCCCGACCGGTTCTTGGAATGAAGCCCTATCCATGCATGCCGTTTTGGAGGCCTATGAATTTTATCGCATACGGTATCAATGCAGACCGACAATCACGGATCTCAGCCGGTTTTTCTTCGGTGAAGACCGCGCGAGCCTGGCCAATAATTTGAGGAGACTGTTGAAAATCGTGAGGCAAATCAATGATGAAACGCAATTCGGTATAGACATTCGAACCGTCGCCTATCGCAAGGTCACGACTGGCCGCTCCGGAAGCACTACCGCCGGGGGGCAGAAGAAACCCCTGCCGCCTTCGCCACCGCAATCCAAAGGCTTCTATTCCCAGGCCATTTCCGTGCCGGCGCCGGTTTCAAAGGCGCTGGGCAAATTGAAACTGAAGGAACCGGATTGGACGCAACAGGAAAAAGATGTTTTGTTGGCCTGGAGCTATTTCTTAGACCATCAACAGCGATTGCCTAATCTTTTGGAATTGTCCGCAGACGCGGGCATGTCCATTCAGGAGTTGTTGCGGACGCTGTCAGGCATCAACAAAAAAGTGGACGCACTTCCTGGTATCGCGAACCTGCTCCATGCGGAAACGGTGTTGGCGAAAAGCGGTATTTGGCCAGCGGCATCTTTTTCCGTGCAATTCGCGCGCTGCTGCATTCAGGTGATCGGATTTGCCCGGGTCAAGCTGGCGACCGTTGAGGCCGGGTTGTTCCAGGACAGTATGTGGATTGACCTGCTACAGGCTCCATCGCCCGCAGAGAATTTGCAAATCTTGAGCGGGCTTACGGGCGTGAGCCGTGATGATCTGATCAAGCATCTCAAAACAATCAATTACCGCCTCTGGCTGGGTGGCCAAAATGAGCTGGCCTTCGCGGACGACGGGGAATCCATGGCCATTCAAACTGGGGCTACGCAGAGGCAAACGCAAGAATTGGCCGGGGTGGTAGAGGCCTTGCATGCGTTGGACCAGGAATGCAAAGTGAATTATGCGGATGCGGTCATGGATTTTCTGGCAGAAGCGATTGATCCGTCGCAAGACGGCTTCAGCCCCCAAAACGCTGTTCAAGCAGCTAGAGAACTCCTGTCCGTTGTTGAAGACCTCGCGCAAAATCCGGCTTACGAGATACTGTTGGACGCCTTTTGCGAGGATATTCAAGGCCTGTCTCAGAATAGGGAAATCATGGATGCCTTGCGGCGATATGGCTCGGACGCCATGCTTGCCGCGTTGCGGCTAGCTCATCAAATTCTGATCGAAGGCAATTACGACGATTTGCTAAGCGATGTCATGAGGCGCGATATTCTGATATTGCTGTACGGGAACCATGTACAGGCGGTAGAACAACTCAAAAGAAAATTCCTACAAGGAGAAATACGGCGTGTCTTGACAGGCAAAGCGCCTGCCCCCGACGATGTTGCCCGGGCATTTATCACGAGCTCCTTGAGCGCCGATCAACTTGAAAGATTGCGCGATATTCTGGCCTTTTTTCAGGAGCAATCTTTCCCTATAGACGAAATAGTCGCCGGGCAAGACGGCGGCGTATCCTTCTTTCAATCGGATGCGGGCGTCCGATTGCTTGCCATGCCGCTTTCGCAAATACGGGAATATTTGGAACTCTTGCGACAGACGGATGTAAGGGGCGACGCGATGTTAGAGCAGCGCCTTGTCATGTTCGTTATTCCTTTTATGCCTGAGATGGAAAGCGAAAACTTGCATGCCCTGAATATATTCGAGGCGTTTTGCCGTGCGCGCACTGCGGATCCCTCGCTGCTGAATGATTTGCTTGCGATGTTCCGCACTTATACCCGCAATAATCAGGTGATGAAGGCAAGAGAGCTTGTGGACCAGACGGGGAAATATCTTGAGGGTGGGTTGGATACGGGTTTGCTCAAACAATTGCTAGCGGATCTTTCGCATGGCATTGGGCAGCCGCAGGACTTGGTAGCCATGGGTGAAATCATGCTGCTGTCCCAACTTTTTTCGATGGAAGAAACCGATTACAGGAAAATCATAGACGATATTCGCGACAGCCATGTCAAGCCCGCCAAATTAGCGGCGATGATCAAGCTTGCGCCGGACGCCATGGCAGACGAAAGAATTGTTCCCATCTATAAAGACGATAAAGGGAAACGCAGCATGGAGGGCATGATACGGGGCCTCACGCATTGGCTTAGGGAAGAGCATTTCTCCAATGACTATAAGCCTGAGAGTATTGATGACGACGCCTTACGATTATCCCGTTACCGTCAGGCGCTGGAATCCTTCATTCCGCGGCATTGGCTTGAGGCTGTTCAAAATGCCGGAATCCGTATCCGTTTTGCCAAATTCTCCAATCAAACGCCCGTAGAGAGTCTCTCGCAAGGCCTTGAAATTCTTTTGCGACACGCCATGCTGAATCATTTCCTGTTCGCGGAAAACCTGGATGAGGAGGAGCGCGAGCAGTTCTTGGCATTTTGCAAGAAAGCCTTTCGTGATGTGTTCAGCGCTCAACTTTCCGATTTGAAGATGGCTTTCCCCGAACTGCTTGCGGACGAAGGCCTGGCAAGAATCTACGTCGAATCCAGACTGGAAATTATTCGCGATGCCCTGGAGGGTATGAATATACGGGTTTTGGCCGAGGTCGCCCATAGACACGGTGTTGACGTTCCGAATTTCATGCTTTCTTTCGAGGATTACTCTAGGGAATTCGACGGCATTGCGCCCGACGCCGCTAAGCGCCGCGAAATGGGCAAGCTGTTGCATGATGCTCAAAAACTTTTCCCCACCTTGAACAGTCGCCATTTTCCCTCCATGTCCTTTGTGAGCATAGCCTTGATTCAATTTGCCGCCAATATCATGGCTAGGCTCCCGTCGGAGCGATTTGCCGAGCAATATGCCAGAACGGCCCGAGGTTTTGCTAAGGTGTCCATGACGGACACCGCCCATACTATGGCGAGCGAAGTGGCTGGCACGCCGAGCATGATCAAGTTGAAGGAGGAAATGATGGCTGGCGTGGAGCGCGGGCTATTGTATGCAGGGCTTGCGGCGAGTTCGCTCGGTTCTGATCTTCCGCGTCATTGCCGCGACCACGCGCATCTTTTCGATAGACAACCGGCGCCGCTAGCTTTTTCTGCCACAGAAAAAATACATGCAGGCCAAATCGCAATGCCGATACCTGTGGGCGAGACCTTTGTGCGTGTCGATATGGCGCAGGCCTTCAACGGCAATCCCCAAAACGATGCGTTTATCACGTGGATATTACTTTTTGCAACAGCTCAAATGCAGTCGAAAAAGTCCCTAGATCAATTCGATTGGGTTGTTCAATTCATGGAAAACCTTGTGGCAAGATTCGCCAATGCCCATGAGGCGCTCGATGCCTTCGATCAATTGAATTTTGTGCGCGAGCATCGCGATCATTGGCAAATCAAATTGATGCGCGCCTTGTTGAACAGCTATACAAGCGAACTCGGCCTGCGTGAAGCCTACAGAAATCAAAAGACCAGAAACGACGCCATGAATCTACTTGCCGGCTGCGTGCTGGAAAGCGTGCCGATACTGGATTTCCTCGTGCATTATCAGCCCGAGATATGGCGTCCGCTGGTATCGGCCCATTTCTTCCGTCCTTTGCTAAGAGCGGAGCTGCAAGCGGCAAAGACAAGAGAGCAGCAAGGCGGCTTGCAAGCCGCGGGGACGAAAGAGAAAAGTATATTGGCCGCCATGCTTGCCGACCCTAATTTTGTTTTTCTCCCTGCCTCCAGCAACATTCTATTGGACGAATCGCTGGCCGTTCCTGTACTTGCCGACGTTTTGGGGCATAGCCTGTACATCAACCCCAAACTCCTTAGTGGAATACAAAAAGGGGAAGATGCAGAAATGGCTCGTGTAGCTTTCAGCATTTTTCTGGCAGTGAGCAATCCGTATCAGGACATCACAGGCACTATTATTGCCAGCCTGATTGCTCATCCCGAATGGGCCCCTTTGATGCGCAAGCTGCCGGCTTGGCTGGCGGGAAGGCAAATTGCCTTGCGTCCTGAATATCAAATCCTTGTAAAGAACGCAGAGTTCATGTCCCAACAGGTCGCTCAGATAAAAAAATCTATCGCAGCCTTGGGCAAAGGGGTTTCGAAACGCGGTGGCCAAACATCGGCAGATCAGCAAGCCGTTGAAAAACTTTCCGATGCAATGACATTCCGTTGCTATCATTCCTTGCAGGAAGACTTGCTCACGCATTTTCGCATGACGGAAACCGACTTGCTTTTGCAACGCCCGCGCCTTCGACTGCCCGGCGAGTTAGGGACCGAACCCGAAGACAGCGAGCTCATTGACAGCGCTGCGTAAGTGATAAATCGCATTTCCGACACCATGACAGGCCGCAATTCGCCCCCCCGTGACATTGACAAAGGTCGTTTTATGCTATAAAATACTGACAGATCGCTAGATGCATTGTTCAGAGTGCAGAGTGGGCCTAATGGAGCTCGTGGGTGTTTTCTATTGGTCTGGAGGACGTTTTGAGAAAAAGCACAATTTTTCACAGAGTGGTTGCGACTTTGCTAACGGTGGCCTGGAACCTGAGCCTGCTGACCAACACGCCCATGTTGTTATGTTGCCGGCCCGCGAACGCAGATACGGATAAACTAGCGCCGCCGGGCTTTAATCAGAATACGGCTCAGAATATGGGATTGGCCTATGAAAGTGGGGAGCAAAAACAAAAAGACGAACATGCCTATCAAGAATGGAAAATCGCGCACAATTTTGACGATTACAGAATTGTGTACAATATACCGCTGCGATCAAGTGAAGGGAAAGCAGGAGACAACAAGGCCCTCTATCAACAGGAATGGGAGCAAGCCGCCAGCTTTTTCACCGACAGCGCCGTACAACCCTTTCTGAGTGAATGGGGCGGTTTGGAAGGCAAATCCGTATTGGACTTGACGCCGCATTGTGGCGGATTCAGCACCTACGCAACAGGGCAGGGCGCGCATGTCGTAGCGCTTGCCGCTGGGCCCGGGCATCGGGAAGCGCTTTTGGCCCAGCTTCAACAACATGGGGTCTCTACGGTGAAGACGGAACTTCTTCCGTCCGATTGGAAAGAGGCGCTGAAAAATCCTTACGACATTGTCCGCATCAATCTCAATCGTCTGTTTTATGATCCCGGTTTTTCGCTGCATCGGGACAAAATTGCTTATTTCGAATTTCTTTTGCGTCATGTTGCCCCGAATACCTTGCTGATCGTGGAGTTCAAGGGCACTTGCCTGCAACATCGGCTCAACTTGGAAAATGTAAGCTTCTATGACGAGTGGAAAAATAAATTGTCGGAGGCTCTCGGTCCAGATATCAAGGGTGTTGTTTTCGACGAGGAATCGGAAAGTTCCTTCGGCGACCACGTCACAGCGCAGCATCGATTCGTGGCTTGTTTGTCACGGACTATAGGACCGTCTCTGGGCGCCCTGCCGGAAAAGCGCGATGCCATCGCAATGCCCACACCTACAACACCACATTTTGAATATTCTTTCGATCCCACACAATCTCAGTTCACGCTGAGCGATCATGGCCGCACATGGCAATTGGGATTGGAAACTTCCGCCGAAAAGCAGGGAATCATTGTCACACTCGCGGCGCAGCACAGCCCCCATCATCTCGCATTCTTGTTCGAGTATTTGAATTTTCTGCTGCGCAAAAGCGAGCAACGTGAGGGAGACGAAAAGCGTCTCGCCGCCAGAGAGACGTTTCGCGTGTCCGGCAACGCCATGATCGAATCTTTGTTGGCGCATCTAAAAATGTATCCCCAATTTATTGCTCAGGCGTTGCCTTTGGTGTACGGGTTATCCCATCACAGCTATTGCCCCAAAGAGGCGCGCCGCATGTCCCAGCGTTTCTTAAAGGATGTCGCGATACAACATCATGACGTGTTGGCTGAGCTGCTTGCCCCGCCACGCAGGATATGGTTCGGCCGCTCTACCTTTGCCATCGCGTTAGGAATTCTCGCCGACGAGGCCCAGGCTAAAGACGAAAATCTTTTCTTGTCCATCTTGAATGATTCACTCGGCCCCGAGGAAGGCGTGCCATCTTTGATCTATTATCAAGAGCGCCTGCCCGACGGGACGCCTTTTCAATGCTCCATGGCAGAATATTATCGCCGTTCGGCGCGCGTGGAAGCGGCCACGGCCCTGTTTGCCATCGCCAAAAAGACGCATGCCGCCGCCGTGAAAGAGAGAATAGGCCGCGGCCTTGCAGAGGCCCTGCGCGGCGCCTTGAACGCCAGTTCACTAAAGCCGCACAAGCGCAAAATCGTCGGGCCATTGGTAACGCTGCTCGGAAAGCTCGGGGATGCTAAATGGATAGATCTCATCAAAGAGGCCCTGGCCCAAGAAATGGCTTTGCCATCCACACCACGCCATAGCCGGGATTATTTTGAGCTCGAATCCAATCCTGGTTTTCGGTCCGTTATGGCTGTCGCTGAGATAGCCAAATCATTGCCCGAGGGCGATCAAAGAGAGGCGGCGTTGCAATGGATTCGTACTCTGTTGCGTGACCCTTCCTATGCAAGGGCGCCCAAGATAATGGGCGTGGCCTGCGATATGCTCGGAGACCTCAAGGATGCCGGAATCCGTGAGATGCTCGAAGAAATTGCTTTGGATGAGAAGCGCGAAATGGTTTTGCGCATACAGGCCCTGAACGCTTTGGGTCTCATGGCCAATCCGCGCAGCATCGGCGCCTTTTTGCGCCTTTGGGATCAGGCCTCCGAATGGGAAATTTTGGAACCCGATTTCCGGTCATCGGTTTTAGAAATGCTGGGTCCGTTGGCGCAACATCAAGAGGAATTGCGCACATTGGACATATTCACATTGCCCGAGTCCATTGCCGCGCGGATGCAAGGCGATGGGCAGGAGTCGCGCGGGCATGCCGCACATTGGCTACGGCGTTTCGCGCTCCAGGACAAGGGCAGCACGCGTTTCGACCGCGTGGCGACATTGTTGAACTTGAGAAAGCATGCGCCGTTCCTGCGCGCGGAGTTGTTGCATGAGCGCATGCAGGCGATAGAGAAACACATGCCCGAGCGGCATTGGAATCTGCTGGGCCCCCTATTCCCGCAGTTATTCGGCGTAAAGCGCGCGCATGGAAGATCGATCAACGCCGTGAAAAAGGCCGATTTTGAGGAATTCCTCAAGCGTTTGGATACGCTGCAAAGGGCCGATGCCGCGTTTGGCATGGATTCCATGCAGAAGGCGCTCGCGCAATACCGTGACAATGAATTTCTCATGCGTGCGACCTTTGCCCATTTGCTATTGCACGCAAGCCTCAAGGAAATCATGTACGAGAAAACACAGACCATGCGCGTGGCCCTCGAATCCATGGGCATACACTACGATCGCCTGATCAATCTCAATGACGCGCAAAAAGTCCGGCAAAGCCTTGCTGCTGCTGTGCCCTCGTTGTTCCCGAAGGATGCCACGGATTTGGGATCAGAATTGCGCAAGGCCACGGAGCACACTCTGAATGAATTCATGGATGCGTCTAGCGGGCCTAAACTGAGTCGCATCTTTGCCGATGAAATCGTGCAAGTTTTTCACGCCCATGTCTACGCGCCCGAGACATTGCAAAAGAATCCGGACATTGCGATGCTTTGGCGAGATTTCGATAATAAGAAACCCGACGGCGTGAGCTTCATGCTGGCCCCGCGAGACCTTAGCTTCTTCACTTGGGGCAACCGCTGCGGCGATTGCTCGGCCCTCGGTGAACCAATATTTTGGACAAGGCCCGTGCATTTGCTGCATCCGTGCGCATGGTCGTGGCTGGTTTTTTTCAACGGCAAATTGGTGGATGACATAGATGCGGCGATATTCCGCGCAGGCCCCGAGGGTATCCCTGTCTACAATCTCGATGCGCATGAGGCAGTGCTCCGGTCGGCCGAGGGCGAAAAAGCCGATAAGACGCTTTTGGCCGCGAGAAAGGAAATTCTGGGGCAGGCATTTGCGCGCATCACGCGCATGGCGCGAGATGCCGGGCTTCGACATGTCTTCGGCGCGGGGTGGAGCGGCAGGGACAATGTGGAGGAATATTATCGCGAGTCGTTTCCCAGGACGACAAGCCCCATCTCTATGGAATTGGCCGGCGGCCAATCTATGGTGAATCACTTGCATGACATTCTATCGCCCGACGAGCCGCCTGCGCCGGCCACCGTGTATTTACAGACCACGTCGAGAGCCGGACAACACACGCGCGTGCAATATGCATTGGACAAGATAGAAGAGGACATTCGCGAGTACCTTCACACGATAGACGCATGGGATCCTTTGAATCTGGCGATACGCACGGCCAATCATGCCGAGACGCAGCAGCTCATACTCACTGAAAAAGCATACGATGAATTGGCCCAAAGGCTGGAACCGCATACTACGGCCTTGCGTGAGCATCAATTGAGTTTGGCCGACGGTCTGCGCCTGATTTACACGAGTTCCAAAACGATAGGAGCTTCATTGCCTTATCAACTGTGGTCTGCCCCCGGGTCGGCGCAACCTGCCGCGCTATCACCCGCCCAAGATGCAGCCTTGCGGCGGCAAATGCAAATGGACAAGCTGCGTAATTCCATAGCCGAAAAGCGAACGCTGCAGCGCCGCCTGGATACCTTTGTTGCCGAGGCATTGCTACCGCATTACAGGCGAGCATTGCATGACAAAGAATTGCAAGAAGATTTGCTGGCGCTGGCCGCGGAATTTGATCCTGTTCTAAAAAAAGATTTGGCGCAGTGCTTTGCGAAGGACAATCCCCAGGAGGCCCTCGATGCGATGCAAACATTTTTGCTCGCGCGCGGTTATTATTTTAAAGACGGTGATTTCACAGGCGCAAACCCGGCCATTCAATTGAGCCGCATCACCCATATTCTCTTTATGCCGGGCGATCAAGAGCCGGTCATAGCGCTTAAATGCATACCGCTCTTGGGCGACACCTCTCATTTCATAGCCCCTGACCTGGAAATGCCCATGCTTCAGCCCATACGCGCCACTTCGGTGAAAGCGGCAAAAACGGAAATGCGTTTAGCCACAGCCCATTGCATAGAGTTCATGCGTTATTGGCAATCGGATGATGCGCGCGCAGAGGCATTGGCCACGTTGGCTGAAATGGCTTTATCCCCGCAGCCCCGATTCATCATTCGCCTGGCATTGCGCCAGGCCATGGCCATAGCGAAGATTGCAAAGGCAAACGAGGCAGCGTTGCTTCTGAGCCCGCTAATGCGCGCGTATCAGGCCATTGCCTTTCAATTTTTTAAGATTGTGCTCGGCGTTGAATTCAACGACACGGCGCTTGCCGTATCGCAGCCCACAGCGCCTGGGCAAGCATGGAGTATGTCCGTCGAATTATCTCCGGACGAAATCATCGCCCATGCCAAGAGGGGGTTGGATTTGCTGAAGGAACCGAAGACCCGCGAGGCCATGCGAAGATTTGCCCGGGAGGCGTACAAGGCTATTGAGGGAGAGGATTTTCATCCGGAGCGCTATGCGCCCATGCGCGTGGAACCGTTTGATCCGATTCTTTTTTTGCAAGTGCTCAGCGGAGGCAAGGCGGAGGAGTTTTTGCGGCTATCGCCGGAAGTGGAACATGATGCATTTATGGACCATCACTTGCTCGCGCCGCGATCGGGATTTCAAATCGCGAAGCAAAGGAAGCCCCAAATTGTCCCCCTGCTAGCGGCCAAGCCCAATCCTGACGGTCCATTTGCTAAAGGAAATTTTGATGCCATCACCGATGTGTTATTAGATTTGAGGCCGAAAGAAGGGGGTGGCATAGGCGATCAATTGATGGTCACGCCCATGCTTGTCGCTTTTTTTAACCGTTTTCCCAACGCCACCGAAGGCGGTTTGGGATTCGAGAAGGCAATACGAATCCGTAAGCATTCCATTTCTTTAGCGGGAGAAATGGACAACGTGTACGCCCCCTATTTGAAATTATGCGCGGAGTTGGGTTTGCCATTCCGATGGGGCACACATGAGCAATCTACCGACTCGATCTTTACAGGCGCAGCCTATGACAAGGCGCAAGCATGGTGGCTTGACAATGTCATAGCGAGGAATACCGGAAAAAGACCCGTGGTCTTCTACAATGGATTCGGCGGAGAGAACGAAAATAAAGGATACACGTGGGATCAGCGCAGGAAATTTGCCGAGGATGTACAGGACACGATAGAGCAAGGTTTTTTCGTCATGCTCTTTCCCAATCATCAACCCTGGGGCAATGAGGTGAGGGCAAAGGCGATCATGGACATGTTGCCCGAAGAGCAGAGGGCGCATTGCCTTGTGGCGCCGGAGCCGAAGGCCGACGGGCAACTGGCGAAGTATCTCGTGGGCAAAAGCGAACTCGTGATCACCGTGGAAGGCGGCATGATGCATTTGGCCTACAATATGGGAAAACCTTTTGTGCTTTTGCAAATGCCCGGCGCCGGCGAAATCAACTGGTGGTTGTCGCGCGCGATCAGCTATCAACGGGTGAATTTCATGAGCGCGCCGAAAAGCGTAGGCGAGCTTGCGGCAGAAACCTACGGCCGTATGAACGGAGGTAAGTTGAAAGCGGTTGTAGAGCCGCTGCTCCACGCCGAAATGCTCGAATGTGCTGCATGAGTGCATAATTCTTTGAATACCATGCTAGATGCAGAAAGTCCTTGACATGTTGCAATTCTTAGTCTACTATCCCAACGTAACTTACCAATAGATCCTCTAGATTCGCCCAAGGAGGTTGCTATGGCCACTGGACGCTATTTGAATTACATCGATGGCAAGTGGGTGGGCTCCAAATCCTCCAAGACTTTTACCGATTGTAATCCCGCAGATCATACCGACATCATAGGGGAATTTCCTGCGTCCGACGAAAGCGATGTGGCTGCTGCCGTGGACTCGGCCCAAAAGCATTGGGACGCGTGGCGCAAAATGCCTGCGCCGAAAAAGGGCGAGATCATGTTCGAGGCCCGCGAAATTCTCATGCAGGAAAAAGAGCAACTCGCCCGGCTCATGACGCGCGAAATGGGAAAAGTTCTCAAAGAAACGCGCGGCGACGTGCAAGAGGGTATTGACACGGCCACGTATTATGCGGCGGAAGGGCGACGCCTGATCGGGCAAACGACGCCGTCGGAATTGGCCGATAAGTTTTGCATGACCGTGCGCGATCCGATCGGCGTGTGCGGTGCGATCACGCCGTGGAATTTCCCGCTTGCGATCCCGACCTGGAAAATTTTTCCCGCGCTGATTTGCGGCAACACCGTGGTGTTCAAGCCGGCCAGCGACACGCCCGCGCTTGCGCACAAATTCGTGGAGATTTTGGAAGAAGCCGGATTGCCGCCCGGTGTCTTGAATCTTGTGCATGGCAGTGGCAAGGAAGCTGGCGCGGCTGTTGTGCGCCACCCGGGCATTAAATTGGTGTCGTTCACGGGCTCGGCCGAGACCGGCAGATGGATTGCCGAGTCTTGCGGCAAGCAATTGAAACGGTATTCGTTGGAGCTGGGCGGCAAGAATGCGCAAATCGTGATGGATGACGCCGATCTGGATTTGGCCGTGGAAGGCGCTCTGTGGGGCGCTTTTGGCACTACCGGCCAGCGTTGCACGGCCACGAGCCGCCTCATCGTGCATGAGAAAGTCCATGACGCCTTCGTGGAAAAATTATTGGAGCGCGCGAAAACAATTCGCATAGGCAATGGCCTCGAGACAGCCATTGACATGGGGCCGCTGATAAACGACGCCGCGCGTGACAAAGTCCATCGCTACGTGGGTATTGGAAAAAAAGAAAAGGCGAAGTTAATTCTAGGCGGGGATTTTTATTCGGTAGGGGCTTGTAAGAAAGGCAGCTTCTATCAGCCCACGATTTTTGTCGGCGTGAAGCCAACGATGCGCATCGCGCAGGAAGAGATATTTGGGCCCGTGGTCGGCGTGATCAAAGTGAAAAGTTTTGAGGAGGCGATCACGGTGATGAATGGCACCGACTACGGTCTGTCTTCTTCCATATATACGGCCGACGTGAACCGGGCTTTTCAGGCTATTCGCGATATTCAGGCCGGTATCACCTACATCAACGGCCCCACCATTGGCGCGGAAGTGCATTTGCCTTTCGGCGGCGTAAAAAATACCGGCAACGGCCATCGCGAGGCCGGCCAAACGGCGTTGGATATTTTCTCCGAGTGGAAAACCATTTTTGTGGATTACAGCGGGCGATTGCAAAAGGCGCAAATCGATGCCGAATAAATCCCGCTCACTTTACAATTGTTGCCCCTCACCCTTCCCTCTCCCGCTCACTTTACAATTGTTGCCCCTCACCCTTCCCTCTCCCGCTTACTTTACAATTGTTGCCCCTCACCCTTCCCTCTCCCGCGGGGAGAGGGTTACGAGGAATGGATGGAGAGGGTTACGAGGAATGGATGGAGAGGGTTACGAGGAATGGATCGAGAGTGAATAAAACCATTCCTTGTATTAAAACTAAACATTTGCCCGGCCCGAAAGGCCGCAAAATCATGGACACGGATATTCGGTATATCTCGCAGTCCTACACGCGCACGTATCCGCTGGTCGTGAAAGAAGCCAGGGGCGATGTCGTCACCGACGTGGACGGCAATCGCTTTCTCGATTTTACGGCCGGCATTGCGGTCAACTCCACCGGTCATTGCCACCCGCAAGTCGTGCGCGCTATTCAGCAGCAGGCCGCTAAGCTGATTCACATGTCGGGTACTGATTTTTATTATCAAGTGGAAAGCGACCTCGCGAAAAAGCTCGCGCACATAACACCCGGCAAAATGGCCAAGAAAGTTTTTTTCACCAATTCGGGCGCGGAGTCCGTCGAGGCCGCGTTCAAACTCGCGCGCTATGCTACGAAGCGGCAGCGCATGATTTCGTTTATCGGCGGCTTTCATGGGCGCACGCTGGGAGCTTTGTCGCTGACGGCCAGCAAGATTCAACAAATAAAACATTTTTCGCCGTTGGTCCCCGAAGTGTATCACGTCGAATACGGCTACTGTTTTCGCTGTCCGTATCATTTGAAATATCCGTCCTGCGACATCTCCTGCGTGAAATACATCGAGGAAGAGATATTCCATAAAATCGTCCCGCCTGAGGAAGTCGCGGGACTCATCGTGGAGCCCATACAAGGGGAAGGTGGCTACGTGGTGCCTCCGCCCGAGTATCACCCGATGCTCAAAAAGCTTTGCGAAAAATACGGCATCTTGTATATCGCCGACGAAGTGCAAACGGGCATGGGCCGCACGGGCAAAATGTTTGCGCTCGAGCATTGGGGCGTTGTTCCGGACATCATGTGCCTGGCCAAGGGCATCGCGTCGGGCATGCCTCTGGGCGCCATGGTGGCCAAGGAGAGCGTGATGGTATGGGAACGCGGTTCGCACGCGAGCACGTTCGGCGGCAATCCTGTTTCCTGTGCCGCGGCGCTGAAAACCATAGAGCTTTTAGAAGGCGGTCTTGTGCGCAACGCAGCCGTGCAGGGCGCCTATTTGATGGACAAATTGCGCGCATTTCAAAAGGAGTCGCGCATTATCGGTGACGTGCGTGGCAGAGGCCTCATGATTGGCGTGGAAATCGTCGAAAGCCCCGACACTCTTCACATCGCGCCAAAACGCCGCGACTGGATCATTCAAAAATGTTTCGAAAAAGGATTGCTGCTGTTGGGTGCCGGGGATAGCGCGGTGCGCTTGTGTCCGCCTCTGATGATATCGCGCAAGAGTTGCGACACGGCGCTGGAGATATTGACCGCGACAATGAAGCGATGCGAAAAGGAAAAAATCCATGCCTAGCCCTAGTCCCAAAATGCACATGCAAAACTTTGAGGCGGTGAATTATTACTTCGACCAAGCGGCTGAGCATCTAGGTTTGCCCGAGTCCATGCGCATCTTATTGAAGATGCCGCATCGGGAGTTGCAGGTGGCTATTCCCGTGCGTATGGACAATGGCCGATTGGAGATGTTCACCGGATATCGCGTGCAGCACAACGGCGCGCGGGGACCCTACAAAGGCGGCGTGCGTTATCATCCCGAGGCGGACCTCGACGAGGTGCGATCCTTGGCCTCGCTGATGACATGGAAAACCGCGTTGGTGAATATTCCTTTTGGCGGAGCCAAAGGCGGCGTGATGTGCGATGCGCGAAAACTGTCGCAGGGAGAATTGCAGCGCCTTACGCGCGGATTTATTTATGCCATTGACCATTTCATCGGTCCCTATCGGGATATTCCCGCGCCCGACATGAACACGAATGCCCAGGTCATGGCCTGGATGATGGACGAGTACGGCAAACATCATGGCTATACCCCGGCCATCGTGACCGGCAAGCCGATAGAGCTTGGCGGATCTGTCGAAAGGGAACAAGCGACGGGCAGGGGAGTAAGCTATTTGATCGAAGAAGCCGCGTCTGACT
>CAZOWS010000014.1:0-19856 GCA_964583365.1 uncultured Actinomycetota bacterium | reverse complement strand
TGAGTGCAAACGCGTGTTGCACCCATCCCCGACGCGCCCGGGTATAAGGTACGGCCACCCGCAGCCGCGGGTACCAGGCCTACCGGCAGACTCGGCGGCAGTAATAGCCGACGGTCCAAAACGCGATTGCACCAACAGGGTACGCGCGGAGGCATGGAGCCGCGAAGGCGACCTGATAAGACTTGCGGTTATTCCCACTCTATGGTGCCAGGCGGTTTCGAGCTGATGTCGTAGACCACGCGATTCACGCCGCGCACTTCGTTGATAATGCGACTGGAGATACGGCCCAAAACATCGAACGGTATGCGCGCCCAATCGGCTGTCATGCCGTCCTGGCTGGTCACCGCGCGAATAGCCAACGCGTTGTCGTAGGTGCGCTCGTCGCCCATGACGCCGACTGTCTTGACCGGCAATAGCACCGCGAACGCCTGCCATATTTCGTTATACAGACCAGCCGCGGTGATCTCTTCGATGAAACGCATGTCGGCCTCGCGTAAAATATCCAGCCGTTCTTTCGTTACCTCTCCGAGCACGCGCACGGCAAGGCCCGGCCCCGGGAACGGATGACGATCCACAAGGGAATCGGGCAAGCCCAATTCCCTGCCCAGACTGCGCACTTCGTCCTTGAATAAATACCGCAGCGGCTCTATCAACTTGAACTTCATGTCCTTGGGCAACCCTCCCACGTTGTGATGCGTCTTGATTTTGGCCGAGGGCCCGCCCTTGGCCGAGACGCTTTCAATCACATCCGGATACAGAGTCCCCTGCGCGAGAAACGGAATTTTGCCGATCTTTTTCGTCGTCTCTTCGAAGACGCGTATGAATTCGTTCCCGATAATGCGCCGTTTTTTCTCTGGATCGCTCACGCCTTTTAATTTCATCAGGAAACGTTTCGCCGCGTCCACGCAAATCAGTCGAATCCCATAATGTTTTTCGAAGTTGTTCTTGACGGACTCCGCTTCACCTTTGCGCAAGAGACCATTGTCCACAAAAACACAGGTGAGTTGATCGCCTATCGCGCGATGAATCAGAACAGCAGCCACCGACGAATCCACGCCACCCGATAATCCGCAGACCACACCCGATTTCCCTACTAGTCCTTGTATTTTGGTAACTTCCCTACCGATGTAAGAGCCGACTGTCCAATCGCCTTTGCAACCGCACACCTCGTAAAGAAAATTTTTCAGGATTTTCGGGCCTTCTGGTGTATGCACGACTTCGGGATGAAATTGCAAACCATAGAGTTTGCGCTTGGGATCTTCCATCACGGCGATGCCGGAATTTCCCGAACTCCCCATGCGCACGAATCCTTTGGGCAAGCGCTCGACACGATCGCCGTGGCTCATCCAGACGGTCATGGTCTCGGGCAAATCTTTGAAGAGATTGTTGTGCGCTGCGTTCAAACGCAACTCGGCCTTCCCGTATTCGCGGCTCTCGCATTTGGCGACCACACCGCCCAGCAAATGGCCCATCAACTGCATACCGTAACAAATGCCCAACACGGGCACGCCCATGTCGAAAATTTCTTTGCGGCAAAGCGGGGCTTTCGGGGCATAGACGTTCGAAGGGCCGCCGGAAAGGATAATGCCTGCGGGCTTTATAGTCTTAAGGACAGCATCGAGCTTGTGAAACGGAACGATTTGGGAGTAGACATTGTTTTCGCGCACGCGCCGGGCAATAAGCTGGCTGTACTGCGAACCAAAATCAACGATCAGTATGGTTTGGGAATTCATACCGCTTAAATGTCATCCTGAGCGAAGCGAAGGATCTTCACTGCCGGTCTAGATCCTTCGTCGTTAACGCTCCTCAGGATGACAAGACACTTTCGCAGAAAGTGTCTTGTCACTTCTTCCCCATCCCCACGCGTTGCACGGTCTGGAAAATCTTTCCCTCCGTCTGAATCGAGGGCGCAATAATGATTTGAGCCTGTTGCATTTCTTTGATCGTACGCGCTCCGAGATTACCCATCGAGGTTGCTAAGGCCCCGACAAGATTCTGCGAGCCGTCGTCGAGCACGGCCGGACCGAACAAGATTTGCTCCAACGATCCAGTCGTACCCACCCGGATACGCGTGCCGCGCGGCAAATTTGCGTGCGGAGTGGCCATGCCCCAATGGAAGCCTCGGCCGGGCGCTTCGTTGGCCCTAGCGAAAGCTGAGCCGACCATCACGGCATCCGATCCCGCAGCAAAGCCCTTGCAAATATCCCCGCCCACGCTCATGCCACCATCCGTAATAATAGAAACGTATCGGGCGGTTTGTTTGTAATAGAAGTCTCGCGCAGCCGCGCAATCCACCGTGGCCGTAACTTGTGGCATGCCTATACCCAAAACCCCGCGCGACGTGCAAGCAGCTCCGGGTCCGATGCCAACCAGCAAGCCCTGAATACCCGTGTGCATAAGCGCTAGCGCCGTTGTGTAGGAAACCGTGTTGCCCACGATCACCGGGCATTTCATTTTTTTGCAAAAATTTTCAAAATCGAGAACCTTGTACTCGCTGGATACATGTTTCGTCGTGGTCACGGTGGACTGCACGATGAACACGTCCACGCCGGCCGACATCGCGATTTCTCCGAATCGTTCCGCGCGCTGCGGAATGGCTGAAACGCCCGCGTACACGCCGGCTTTCTTGATCTCGGCGATACGCTCGGCGATAAGATCTTCTTTTATGGGTTCCAGATAAATGTCTTGCACTAGCTTGGTCGCCGTCTCCGGAGTCGCTGTGGCGATCCTGTTCAAAACCTCTTCGGGATCCCTGTAACGCGTGGAAATACCTTCCAAATTGAGCACGGCAAGTCCGCCCAATTTTCCCATCGCGATTGCGAAACGCACATCCACGACACCGTCCATGGCGGCCGCAATGATCGGCACGCGGAATTTTCTTCCATCTATTTCCCAACTCGTGTCCACTTCGTTGGGATTGATTGTGACTTCCCCGGGGACCAGCGCGATTTCATCAAATCCGTAGCAGCGTCTCGCCTTGCGATTAATGCCTATCCATTCGCCCATGACTGTTACCCTTTCGCTATTGTCTCCAATTTTTCCAAATGTTATTCGTTAAACCAGCTTAATTCAAGGTCGAAACTGGAATTTTTATCCAGGAGTTGCAACGCGGGCAACGCTGAGGGATATCCTGCGTCGAGCCGATGAACGCGTACAAGCAAATGTCGCAACGCGCGGCGGTTTTCTGTATGGTGTCCAGCGGCTTGGGGCGATGGCGCCAGGCATGCCAAACCCAAGGCACGAGCACCAGCACCAGAGAAATCATCAGATACAGAACAATGGCTGTTGGCAAATCTACTTTAATCATGATGCCTGTCCGCTCTCCAAGACTGCTTTGCCCCAAGCACCTTCTTGGCTCTCTTCAAATCTCCATTGACGCAACGCGCGCAACGCAACATCATCGAGCTGCTGATTCCCGCTGGAACTCTCCAAAAGAACACTGCGTACTTCTCCGTAGGGCCCAACCCATAGCCTTATTAACAGTCCGTATTCGTTGCGCTCCCTTTTCCCACTACCCAAAACGAGACTGCGGTTTTTTCCCATCACGCCCTGCGCAAAACTTGGCAGCACCGCAATCAGGCATTTGCGCATGGCCAGAGGGCCCCGCAACGCAAGACGAAGATTTTCCCTGCCGTCGCCCGTTGCAACGTTCGACGGAACCTGCATCGCGGGAATCAAATCCAAGAGCGGCGCTCCGGGGACATCTCCGCCCAAGATAAATTCATGAGGTGGCATATCCAAAGACATCGGCGCCCCTTGAGCATCCTCTATCGCAGGAGGCAAGAAAGGCCTATGCGCAGCGGATTCCGGGCCCGACTGAAATTTTCCAAAAGCCCAAACGCGAGGGAATCCAAAAAAATCGGGATCGGCATAACTGGTTACAAGCCTCGTGACGGGCTTGCCAAGAACATCCACCCCTACGAACAAGGTTTCCACCGATGACTTCAGCATCAACATAGGCGCCGGTACAGCGGCATATCCTGGCGCAGGCTGATCCACGGTTCCAATTGCAGCCATGCCGAAGAGATGCCAGGCCACGGAAAGCATCAGGCAAAGTCCAAACACACCCCAGGATCGTTTTGCACTCATCGCTTGCGCCCCGCATCCACGGCTAGGGATATTTTCCCGAAGCCGGCCATTTGCACGTACCCGATGGCCCTGGTGATCGCCTCGTGCGGAAGCGCGCTGTCGGCTTTGATCACGACGACGCGCGACGGATCAGATTTATGCATGCTGCGCAGTCTCCATTTCAAACCGTTCCAAGTGCATGGTTTTTCAGCGAGAAATATTTTTCCGTCCTTCGCGAGCGTGACAAAAAGCTCGTTGGCCTCGAGCCCTTGCATTTGCCTAGGCACCATCGGTAAATCCACGCGAATGCCGGGTTGAAAAATCACCGAAGAGCTCAGCAAAAAAAAGATATTGAGTAAAAAAAGACAATTGATGAGCGGAATCATGTCCAGCCGCACGGAATCCGTTCGCAGATGGGTGCGGAATTTCACGCGCGCCTGCTCCATTCGGTTTCTTCGTGCGGACTAGCCAATAATTCCACCATCTCGGTAGAAGACTTTTCCATATCCACGACAAAATTCGTCACGCGCGTCACCAGATAATTGTAGGCAACAAAAGCTGGAATCGCGACCACCAATCCCCCCGCTGTCGTGATCAACGCTTCCCATATACCCTGCGCGAGGTCGCCTGGATTCACGTAGCCGGCCTTTTCCTGGATTTTCATGAACGCCTTGATCATGCCTGTCACTGTCCCCAAAAGTCCAATCAGCGGCGCGATCTGCGCAACGGTGGCCAAAATCACGAGCTTTCTTTCCAGGCGCGGGATTTCGACTTGCGAAGCCCCTTGCATCGCCTCTTTGATTTCCTCTTTGCCACAATCGTGCTTCAAGATGCCTGCCTTCAACACAGCCGCCACGGGTCCGGGAGTTTCTTCGCAGATGGTAATGGCCTCGATATAGCTTTTTTTCTTCAGCAAATTCCGCATGCCACTCATGAACTTCTCGGTGTCTATCTGCGCTCGGCGAAAGTGAAACACGCGCTCCAGAAACACAGCGACCGCTAAAACCGAACACAGACCGATGAGCAGCATTAGGGGCCCACCTTTAATAAATAGCGTGATCATGTCAGATGTTTTTCCTTTCGTAGAGTTGAAGGCTTCGTATTCTTTCTGTGCGCTGCCTGGCGAGTTCGCTATCCTCACCCGCCTGCGCGGCCACTTTTTCGTAAAGCCGCAAAGCTTCGCCAGGTCTATCTTCTCTCTCAAAAATTTGCCCCAACAACAGCGCGGCCTTGCCGGGCCAAGGGGCGGGAATACCGTGGGTGAAATGCAATCCCAATAAAATTTCTTTGGCCTGCTCCATCTCCCCCATGGTCTCCAGGATCGCAGCCTTTTTAAATCGTGCTTGCGCCGCTACCATCGTATCCGCGGCCTGTGTCCATGCGCCAAACTCCGCCAAGGCCTTTGCGTAATCACCGCGCGCATAGTAGCAATCGCCTATACGCAAATGCGCGGCGCCCACACGAATCCCTTGGGGGTTAACGGTGACAATGCTCTCCCATATTGAAATAGCCCGCGCGTAATGCTTGAGCGCCGCCTCGTTGTCCGCGACCAAAAAATTCGCGTCCGTGCGAGTTTCGACATCGGGATCCAACGCGAGCAATCGCCGGGCGATGCCGCTGGATTCATCCTGTCTTCCCGCACGGGCTAGCGCTATAGCCCAGCATAGCAGCGCATCTTTGGACTGAGGGCAGGAGGGCATCTCGGCTACTTTCTGAAAAAATCCCTGCGCGGCAACGAGATCGTTTTGGGCCATGCGCTCCTGGCCCATCCAAAAGAGAATTTCCGGGGCAAGCGGGCATGTCGCAAAGATTTCCGCTGCTTCTTTGTCCTTTCCCGCCCTGGCCAGCGACCACCCTGTCTGGGCAAGAGCCTTATCCTTCAACGAACTCTTGGGGAATTTTTCCATTACTTGCTGATAGGCTCGCAAAGCCTTCTCTGTTTGATCCAAACGATACCAGCAATTACCCTGCTCGTAGAGAGCGCTGGGGACAGAATCGCCCGCTGGAAATTTTTCGACCAGCAACTGAAAAGTTTCCGCCGCTTTGTTGAACTCACCGTCCTGGACCTGCAGCAAACCTAAATGGTAGTGCGAAGCCTCTCCCCAGACACTTTGCGGATAGTGTTCGATCAATTGCTCCAGACTGTTCTTTGCCTCACTCCAACGTTTGGCCTGCGTAAAACTGTTTCCCAAGCGCTGCAACACATCGTCGTTTTGTGCCTTGGGAAATTTTTCGAGCGCACTCCCGTACAACAGAATGGACTCATCCCAACGCGACAAGCGGCTCAAGGCGTCTCCTTGCAACACGATACTCATCCGAGTCTGCGCACACTGCTGCGCGGCCCCAAGCGCTTCTTCGTATTTACCTTGGGAAAACAGGGCCCAGGCGATCTGATATCGCGCGTTATCCGCGTTACCCGATTGCGGAAAAGTTGCGAGAAAATATCCCAGACGCGTCAGCGCGACGCGATACTCTTTTTTTTGCAGCGCTAGCTGAGAGCGCAGAAAGGCTGCCTTCTCTTGCCACACGCGCGACATCCGCCTCCACGGCGCGCCGGTCAAAATACTTTGCGCTGCGTCGGTATTGCCATCCTTCAACTTCAACCGCGCCATCTCGCTCTGCGCCAGGCCCATCCATCGGCTTGCAGGGTAAGCAACAGCAAAGGCCTCGTAGGCTGCCACGGCCCCTGCGGCATCGCCGGTTTGCGCGAGACATCTGGCTTTGCCCAGCAACAACTTTTGAGCTATGTCACGGGCAGGAACCGCGGACAACGGGATAGTCGGGGAATACCAGGTCAGGGCCTGCTTCGCATCGCCCGCGCGGGAAAACAAATCGCCGAGCCACAACTCTAGAACTCCGGGTTTCATTGGGTTGCCCACTTGGGCTAAGGAGGTTAGACGCGTGCATGCGGCCGTATATTTTTTTTGCGCGCTAAGAATCTTCGCCTGTTCCACTGCGGCCCATGCTGCCGTTTCCGTGCCAGAGTTCGAGGAAATAATTTTCTCAAACGCCACCATGGCGTCCTGCGTTTTACCGAGGCGTACCATCGATTTGCCCATAGTCAGACGCGCGACACCCGCAAATCCGCTCAACGGATAATCTTTGAGCAATTGCTGCGCATTTTCCCAAACCTGCTCGTCTTTACCCTCGCCAAAATAGCATTGGGTCAGTAAAAATCGCGCCTTCTCTTGAAAGGGATTTTCCGGAGCTAGCAGGATACGATGGAAATACATCGCGGCCCGCTCATGTTCCGCCCTGCTGAGCGCAGCTTGCCCGAGCAGGCAGTAAATTTCGATTTTGTAACGCGACTGAGGGAATTGCTCCAGAATGGCCTTGAGCTGATCCGTGGACTCTTGCAAAATTCCGTCGTCGTAGGTTGCTTTGGCCTGGAAGAACAAGCGACTTTCATCGCCGCTGTCGGCAGCGCTGCAAAGCGATTGCATGGCGACAAATTCCAGAAAACAGATCAGAACGAAGAAATGCGCGGACCTTGTCATACGAGCAAACTATAGCAGATTGCTGTTTATCTTTCCAGTATATTGACAATACCTAAGTTATACAGTAGACTGCAACCTAGACAATAATCGCAGAGGAGGCTTCGGCTGTGGCGACACGTGGCAAGCGAATTGGGCAAAAACTCACAGAGAAAAAGCTGATCACGGAGGAGCAATTGAATACCGCTCTCGCCGATCAAGCCAAAAGCGGCTTGCCTCTGGGCCAATGCCTCGTGCAAATGGGGTTTTGTTCGGAAGAGGCCGTGATGCCGGCGCTGGCCGAGCATTTGAATTTGCCGTATGTCTTGCTACGCGAGATCACCGTCGCCCCGGACGTGATTCGCAGAATCCCAGCCAAGCTCGCCCATCATTACGAAATCGTTCCCGTCGCGATGCAGGACAACACTCTCGCGTTTGCCATCCACGATCCGACCGACACGCACAAGCTTGACGAAATCCAAATGATGCTGGGCGTATCCATTGCTCCTCAACTCGCTTCGCGCAAGGATATTCTGGAAGCCCTCAAGCGTTATTACGGTATTGGCGCCGAGACCGTCGAAACGATGATGAAGGAAAGCCGGAGCGAATCGGCTCTCGCATTGGATCAGCCGATGGCCGAAGATATTCAGACGCTGGCCGAAGACGCCTCCATCATAAAATTCGTAAACCAAATCATGCTGGAGGCCTATCACGATCGCGCGACAGACATTCATGTCGAGCCTTACGAAGACGAATTAAAAATACGCTATCGCATAGACGGAATTCTCCACGACGCCAACATCCCGCCGAACATTCGACGTTTCCAGGCCGCGATTGTCTCGCGCATCAAGATCATGGCGCATCTCAATATCGCGGAAAGGCGGCTGCCGCAAGACGGGCGCATCAAAGTCAAAATCGGAGACGAGGAATTGGACTTGCGCGTTTCGATTTTGCCGACACCGTTTGGCGAATCGGTGTGCATTCGCCTTCTGTCGGGCGCCAACACGTTCTTCGGATTGGACAAGCTCGGATTGGACGCGGGCTATTTAAAAACATTGCAGCATCTGATTCTAAAACCGCATGGCATCATTTTGCTCACGGGGCCGACGGGCAGCGGCAAAACCACCACGCTCTACGCATTCTTGACTGAACTGAACAAGGCCGAAAAGAAGATCATCACGATAGAAGATCCGATCGAATATCAAATCGCGGGCATCACGCAAATCCAGGTGCACCCCAAAATCGATTTAACGTTTTCGCGCGGCCTGCGCTCGATGCTGCGGCATGACCCCGACATCATGATGGTTGGAGAAATTCGCGACTTGGAAACTGCGGAGATCACGATTCGCGTTGCACTAACTGGGCATTTGGTTTTCTCCACGCTGCACACCAACGACGCCGCCAGCGCCGTGGCGCGACTCGTGGACATGGGCGTGGAATCCTATCTCGTGGCCTCGTCCGTCGAATGCATCATCGCGCAGCGCCTACTGCGAACGCTCTGCCCTCATTGCAAAACCCTCGTTGCGCCGCCTCCGGAATTTCAGAAGGAAATCGCGACCATCGCGCATGCGATGGGACGAAAGAATTCGGTACAAATTGGCGCGCCTAAAGGCTGCAATCACTGCAAAGGCACCGGCTATTACGGCCGCGCTGCGATTCATGAAATTCTAGTCGTGGACGATGACCTGCGCAGCCTTATCGTGCAAAGGTTGCAAGCCAATGCAATTCGCGAAAAGGCCATCGCCAAAGGCATGCGCACGCTGCGCCAAGACGGCTGGCGCAAAGCCCTGCTCGGCGAGACCTCGATCGACGAAGTCCTACGCGTAACCCAAGAGAGCGAGATTGTGGATTGACATGGTTCATCACTAGTGCTACACTTAGTGTATTGCATAAGGAGCTAAATCATGGCCACCAAGATGCCTCGCTTAAACGTTGTGATGGAACCGTATATTTACCATGCTATTCTTCAACTATCCCGAAAAGAGAAATTATCCCTTTCTCTCGTAGCAAGAGATCTTCTCCGCGAAGCGCTAACCAACCACGAGGATGCGTATTGGTTAAAACAAGCGGAAATGCGATCCTCTACATTTAAGAAATCCAAAGGGGTTTCTCATAAAGATGCCTGGGCGTGAAGCCAGCATTTTCTGTTAGTTATCACGAAGATGTAATAAAGTACGATATTCCGCGCCTTTCACACCCAGTTAAAGAAAGAATCAAGAATACGATAGAGGCAAAGCTTTCCCACGCGCCATTGGAATTTGGAGAGCCCTTGCGTGGAACGTATAAAGGTTATTGGAAGCTACGCGTTGGGGATTATCGAGTCATTTATTCTATTGAGGGAGCAATGGTAGCTGTCTTGCGTATAGGACATCGTAGCGAAGTGTACTATCAATCGTGAGGCTCTATGCCACAATTTAGCTACCGCGCAAAAAAGGGACCCAAAGAAATAGTGGATGGCGTGTTGGAGGCGGAAAGCCGGCATGCCGCGATCACGCGCCTCACGGCCCAAAATCTTTTTCCGCTTCGCGTCGAAGAAAAAACTGCGACGAGTGGCCGTGATAAATCGCCGTTCTCTCTCTCGTTCTCGCGAGGTCAAAAAATAAGCGGTAATGACTTGGCCGTATGGGAAAGACAATTGGCGGATTTATTGGAAGCCGGACTCCCGCTCCTGCGCGCGCTGGAAGTATTGAATGCACAAACCCAACATCGTGGCATGCACGCGGTGCTAAGCGCGCTTATCGAGGATGTAAAGGCCGGCAAACCCTTGTCCGAGGCCATGGGCAAATTCCCCAAAGTGTTCAACCCCATGACGATGAGCATGGTGCGCGCGGGAGAGGTTGGCGGCATTCTCAACAACGTCCTTGCACGGCTGGCAGACTTTTCCGAAAAAGATCAGGAAACGCGCGGAAAAATCCGAGCGGCCATGGCCTACCCTCTCTTCCTCTGCATGATGGGACTTGTCACTATCGTAGTGCTAATGGTGTTCGTGATTCCCAAACTGCTGCCCGTGTTCGACGAAATAGGACAGTCTCTTCCGCTTCCCACTCGCATTCTTTTGGCGATCAGTTTTTTTTGTAGGGATTATGGGTGGGTGCCCGCGGGATTTATTGTGCTGGCGATCACCGCCTTCCGACGACAATTGCGTAGCGCCGAAGGACGCAAGGGTTTTGACCGGGCAAAGATGAACTTTCCCCTCCTGGGACCGCTCGTTAATAAATCAGAAATCGGACGCTTCGCGCGCACGCTTGCCGCGCTGCTGGCCAATGGCGTGCCCGTCTTGCAGAGTCTGAAGATCAGCTCCGAAGGCGTCGGCAACGTGGTGTTGCGCGAAGAGCTGGACAAAGTCTTCGAAGACATTGCGCGCGGACAGCAACTGGGCGAGTGCATGAAAAAATCCGCGCTGTTCCCGCCGTTTGCGGTGAATATGATCGCGGTCGGCGAACAGGGCGGGCAATTGGAGCGCGCGTTGGACAAAGTCGCCGACGCGTACGAAAAGGACGTAGACAGATCGGTCAAGTTCACGACATCGCTATTGGAGCCCGCGATGATTTTACTGATGGGCTCGCTGGTCGGATTTATAGTAATGGCTATGCTGCTCCCAATATTTTCCATCAATTTGGCGGCACAATAGATAGAATAGGTCATCCTGAGCGAAGCGAAGGATCTCGATCGGATATCAGAGTAGATTCTTCGCTTCGCTCAGAATGACAGTTTTCGAAATCATGAGGAGACGCATGAAAAAACAAAACGGCTTCAAGCTTATTGAATTGATGCTCGTCGTTATCATTCTCGGCATTCTTGTTGCGGCCGTTGTCCCGCGTCTAGTCGGAAGATCCGAGCAGGCCCGGCGCGAGACCGCGAAAACAGACATCAAAGGGTCTCTTGCCTTATCGCTGGACATGTACGAATTGGACAACGGAGTTTACCCGAACAGTTCGCAGGGATTGGAAGCACTAGTCGAGAAGCCTTCCTCCCCACCGACTCCGACCAATTGGCATGGCCCTTATCTCAAAAAGAAGATGCCACTGGATCCCTGGGGACATGCGTATGTCTACACCGCCCCGGGCGCTCACAACAACGATTATGATTTGTACTCTTGCGGCCCCGACGGAGTTGAGGGCGGCGACGACGACATCGTCAATTGGGAAACAGCCTGAGTGCCTGGCTCGCAGCAGATACTGCCACGGGACAGAGGCTTTACCTTATTAGAACTTCTTCTCGTCACGGTCATTCTTGCCACGCTTGTCGGCATTTGCCTACCTCGATTTCGCAACTCTTTCGACGCGCTGCAGCATAAAAATTATATTTTGAATCTTTCCTCGCTGCTCCGCTTTGCCCATGACAAAGCCATCGTCGAAAAAGAGTTGTACCGCGTGCGCTACACCGAGAATCCTTCCGGCTATAAGCTAGAGAAGGCTTCCGGTGCGCGGGTGGCGGACAGAACGGGACAATTTCATCCGCTGCCGCAGGGGCTTTCCGCGCGCGTAGAACCCACTGAGATTCTGCTATTCCCAGACGGCGGGACGAGCGACGCGCATTGGGTGTTCAAAAATAGCAACGGGCAAGAAATTGGTCTTCGCGTTTCAGCCGACAGCGCGGATATTTTGGTCGAGGAATCCAATGCGTAAAATTGCGAAAGGATTTCTGCTCTTCGAGGTGATGGTCGCTGTCTCGATTGTCGGTATAGGGATGGCCGTGGTGCTACAAACCATATCCTCTTCCCTAGCCGCAAGCCGTATGGCGGGGGATTATTTTATTGCGGGCTCCCTGATGTCGCAAAAGCTTTGGGAAATCAATGCGCGTGGTACCGTGGAACCCGGAGGAATAGAGGGAACATTCCCAGACGATGCGCGATACGAGTACAACGTGGCCATCGAAGAACTCTTTGCCGAATCGTCCGAGCCCACTGCCCAAGGTGCAGCCCCCCAGGCCCGGTCGCTTGCCAAAGTCACTGTCACTATTTCCTGGAAGCATCGAGGGAAGGCGAAATCGCTATCCGTCCAAACCAACATGCCCATAGCAGAACAAAAAATGACGCTCAAGCAGCCCACACCTATCCCATGAATAAAATAGTCATTGCGAGCCGAAGGCGAAGCAACCTCGAGGGCTACCCATCGAGATTGCTTCGGTTGCTTCGCTCCCTCGCAATTACAGGTGGCTTTACACTTCTAGAACTTCTCGTCGCAATGACGATTTTAAGCACGGTCATTGCAGGCGTCTATGCCGCATTTCACGCTGGCGTGATGGCTGCGCGTCGCGCGGCTCAGGAAGATTCTTCGGTGCAGAATATTTTAGGCCGCCTCCATCTCATGTCTTCGGAAATCCGCAACGCCGTCTATTGGAACAATGTCGTGATCGCGGGCACGCAAACAGAACTGTATTTTTTCGTCCCGATGATGCTCAAAGATCCCAAAGATATTTTCCCGCTGTATCGCGTGCGCTATTGGTACGAAAAATCCGCAGAGAAAACCGGCGTCTTGTACCGCTCGGTGGCCCCCTGGATTGAACTGCAAAAACCAGATCAAAGCGCCGACGAGATCGCGCGATTAGAAAAAACACAAGCGTGGCTCGGCCCGCTGGAAAACTTTAAACTGGATTACGCGATGGCAAAACCATTTAGCCCCCTGGGCGCATCCGATTCCGCGCCGAGCGTCGCGGGCAATCCCACGTTGACCTGGGCATCCGCCGTCGAACCCTCCACGCAGATTCCTTTCGGCGTTCGCATGCAATGGACAATGCCCTCCGGCCAAGCGAAAGCGCGCAACTATTCCACTGTTTTCTGGCCAGCCCTGGGCATTTATCAGCAGAGAAAATCCCTAACCAACGTCGCCCCAGTTTCCACGATTACGGTTCCGGAGCAAAGACCCTAGATGCTTAGAAAAAAAAGTTCCTCCGGTGCAGTGCTAATCATCGTCCTCTGGGTACTGTCTATGTTGACGGCCCTTGGCCTGGGCATGTCCTATCGCGCGGGTCTGGAAGCCAAGCGCATAGGATTGATGAACGGCAAAACCCAGTCTATTGCGCTTTGCCAGGCCGCCATATACCGCATGATGTTCGAGCTGGACAAAAACGAAAATGGCTACGACGCGCTATCCGAGGAATGGAGCAACAGCAAAAATCTGTTCGATCATTTTCGCATGGATACGGGCAACTACACGATCAGCTACGAGCAAAGAGCAACGGAGCAGTCCAAGCCAAAAACCATCACGCTCTACGGAGCCATGGCCGAAGAGAGCCTCCTCAACGTCAACACGGCCACCAAAGAGATTTGGGAGCGATTGCTCAAAGAATTGAACATCGCTCCGGATTTGCACGAAGCGATCCTGGATTGGGTGGACGGCGACAGCAATGCCCGCTTTCATGGCGCCGAGTCCTACGATTACGCGTCCATGGATAAACCCTATCGCCCGCACAACGGCAACATCCCGATGCTCGAAGAATTGCTGCTCGTGAAAGGAATGAAACCCGACATATTTCAAAAACTCGCGCCCACTTGCACCGTCTACGGGGACGGCAAAGTCAACATCAACACTGCCGGCGAGCAAGTCCTGCTTGCCTTAGGACTACCCGAAGATCTAATCGAAAAAATCCTGCGCTATCGCAAAGGCCTGGACGGTGAGGACGGGACATCCGACGATGGCGTCTTTCGCGATATCGCGCGCGTGCCCACAGACCTGGAAACCACCGAAGGTATCAACAACACGGATCGCTTCATGTTGAATAATCTAACGCCTCTGTTGACGGTGAGTTCGCGGTTCTTTAGAATCCGGGCACAGGGAGAATCCACTGCGGGCGTGACATCGCGCGTAACCGCCGTCGTGGAACGATTCCCCAAGTCCATGGGCATAGCCACGCGCCTCGTTGCATGGAAAGAAGAGTAAGAACACAATTTAGGCATATGTCATCCTGAGCGCAGCGAAGGATCTAGTTTGGCCCAAGAGAGATCCTTCGCCTTCGGCTCAGGATGACAGACTGAAGCAATAGACTGAGGGCACTTGATCATGTCCCAAAAGTTCGCAACCTACGTGATGCTGGACAGCGCCGTGCTGAAATTGGCGCAAGGACACCATACACGCGCGGAATCGATTCTCACGGCGCTTGCGGCCCGTGATATTCGCGGACTCGAGGACGAGGAAATCGGCCGTATGCTTGCCCAAATCGCGCAAGCGCTGCCCGACAAACCGCACAGCATAGAACTGTGTCTACCCCGCCATTTCGCCATCGTTAGAAACGCCGATCTGCCCTCCGACAACGAAGCCGAGATCCGCGAATTGGCGAGCTTTCAGGCCGTCAAGCAAACCCCTTATTCGCTCGAAGAAATCGTATTGGACGTGGAAGTACTAGAAAAATTCCCCGAGTATTCGCGCGTGCGCATGGTCGTGGTGCAACGCAATGCGGTAGATCGACTCTTGCGCATTGCCGAAACAGCGGGCCTGAACGTGGCTGCCGTGCGACTTGCGAGCCAATGTTTTGAAGCCACGCTAGCCTGCTATCTGAATAATCACGCCAAGGTAAATAAAAACAAGGAACCCATCGGATTGGTGAGCAGCGAAGCGGCGCACATGCACGTGCTGTTGCTAACACCCGGTAAAGGCGCGTATTCGCGCAGCGTGGCAGTGGAGCGCGAGGCCCACTCCTTCGTACAAAAGCTCGCCAGTGAATTGGAGCTTTCCCACGCCGCGTATCACAGGGAAAACCCTGGTATGAAAGTACATAAATGGTATTTCGAGCCGTCCACCGGCGATTTACCGAAGCTGACCGACTTTGAGCTGACGCCCATGAACGCGATGACCTTGATAAACAAAAGTCCCTCGATTGCGATGGATGTGCCGCATGGCATGAAGATTTGCTACGGGGATATTCTTGGCGGGATACTTGCCCCCGAAATGCTCACGCTCAATTTACTGCCCCAGGAAATACGTCAACAAAGACAATCCCTCACGCGCCGGCGAAATCTAATTCAAACCGCCGTGCTGGGGACAATATTCCTCGCATTATGCCTCGCCTATTTCGGAGAAAAGGTAGCCGACAAGAAAATGTATCTGAGCCAATTGGCCACGCGCCTGAAAAGCGTAGAAGCAAATGTCCAGACCCTGGAAGAACAAAACAACAAAATCACCGCAACACGCGCGATGGCGCGGGACCGCGGCGAAGTGACCCGCGTGATAACGGAGTTATACCGGCTTTTTCCCGATACGGTTTTTCTATCCGCCCTGTCCTACGAGCGCGGCCACACCGTCGTCATCAAAGGAACCGCCCAAGATCTTTCTGCAGTGTTCGACCTTATCCCCGCGCTCGAAAAATCCGATCACTTCGAAAATGTCACCTCTCAATACGCGAGCAAGAAACGCGTGGGCGAAAAGGAAATCGCGGACTTTCAATTGCAATGCGTGATCAGCAAGGTTCCTTCATGATCAAACAACTCAACTCGCGGGAAAAACTCCTCGCTGTCTGTGTCGTACTGTGCGCAGCGGGTGTCGGCTTCTATCAATTCGGACTGCCCACGCTGACGGCGCTGGTTGGCGATCTTCAACACGACATTGCCGCTGCGGAATCAAAAACGATAAAAAGCTTGCGGCTGCTGCAAAAATCTCAAAGCATTCTAGAAGAACACAAAAGGCTCAGCGCACTACACAAGGTAAAAGGCACCAACGAGGAAATGACATCAGCGCTGCTGAGCTCCATAGAATCCCTCGCACGCAACGCTGGAGTGACCGTGACCGACATCAAACCTCGCCCCGGCCAAGAAGGCCAGGCTGCCAAAGAAAAGCAAACGCAGCGCGAGTACGGGATTGAACTGGACATGGAAGCTCCAATGCCGGCTTTATTCCAATTCCTACAAAACCTGGAAAACTCCCCCGAGTTATTCCGCGTTTTGAAATTAAACATCGCCCCCAAAGGTCGCGAGGGAAAAATCCTGCGAGGCCATCTGTTAATCAGCCGCACGGTTTGGATTTAAATCTCCTTGACGCAAAATAGCTTTGAGCCTACGCTTAGATCACTCCCTAGGTAGGGAGTGATCTCGAGAGGAATTCACCCATGCAACAGATCACGAACGTCTATTTGATCAAAGATCTGGCCCGCAACACCGGCTTTTCTATCGATACCATCAAATACTATTACAAGCTGGGTCTGCTTAAGGAAGAAGGCCGCAGCCCCGGGACCAATTTTCGTTATTTCGGCGACGCCTCGGTAAAAATTTTACGGCACATTCGGCTTTTGCGCACACAGGGAAATTCCCTCAAAGAAATTCGTGCGCGACTCGCGAAAGAAGAAATCGCATGAGCTATTACGGCGTGCTCGGATTACAAAAAGAGCCTTTTTCTATCAGCCCGGATCCTTCTCTACTCTACCTCTCCTCCACGCACAAAACCGTTCTCACGCGCCTGGAAATAGCGATTCGACTTCGACGCGGACTCAGTGTCGTGCTAGGCGATGTTGGCACGGGTAAGACTACGCTGGCGCGTGCGCTGGTGCAAAGGCTTTCGCAGGACGATGAATTCCTCGTGTACATGATTTTTGACCCGAGCCACAAATCCGAGTATCAATTCCTCAACACGCTCGTGCGACTCTTCCAGGTGGACTACGCGTTCCCCTCGGCGATGGATTTCAAGGAAGCCATTGAGAAATTTCTTTTCAAAAAAGGCGTGGAAGAAAACAAAACCGTGGTGTTGCTCGTGGATGAGGGTCAGAAACTCACGCAGCCGTTTTTGGAAGTGTTGCGCATGTTGCTCAATTACGAGACCAACGAATACAAACTATTGCAGCTCGTCGTCTTTGGCCAGCTCGAGCTGCTGCCTAAGCTGACGAAAATCAAGAACTTAATGGACCGCGTCGCGTTGAAGTATATTTTAAACCCACTGGATGAATCCGAGACAAAGAAATTAGTGGAGTTCCGGCTCGCGCAATCGGGTTTTAATTCGGGCAAAAAGCTCTTCACGGATGAGGCGATAACCCTTCTCCACGAACATACTCAGGGTTATCCGCGTAAAATTTCGCTTCTCTGCCATGACGCGCTCGAAGTTATCGTGATGAAGAAAAAAACTCTTGTGAATGCCGACGACATTCGCGAAATCATAAAGAGGAACCATGGGACTGCCTGAGCAAGATCCATCGCCGGAAGAAATATTATTGCGGTTGATCAAAGAGGGAAGAAAATCCCCACAGTTGCACTCTGTGGAGGCTGAGCCGATTGACTTCGCCAATGCTGAGATTTCTCCAGGTGCAGCTATTGCTGGGGCCTCCCCTGTCGTTTTCCGATCGAACCTCTTGCGCGCTTCGACACAAAACTTTTTCGGAGATTTGCATCTCGCGCCGCGTATTTTTTTAGTTCTGTCCGTGATTCTCGGATCGTCCATAGCCTTTAATTCTGTGCGCGACCGTCGGCTTTCGAACCAGAGATTAGAAATGCTTTGGGCCCCGGCTGCAAGACCCGCAATGACCGTCTCGCAATCTACGTCGGAGCCGATCGCGATTCCGGCCACAGAAAGTTTGCCTCCAAAAGATTTATTCAAATTCACGGAAGAAGCCGCAGCCCCAACCGCGGCAGGTCCCGCACATATTAGCCTGAATCAAGTTCTATCTAATTATTCCCTCTCCGGCATCGTGGGCGGAGACCAACCACAGGCCATCATCGAGGACAAGAAGCAGGGAAAAACTTTTTTCTTGAAAGCCGGAGATACGCTGGGCGAGATTCGTATTGTGGCAGTGCAGGATGAAAAAGTCATCGTGGCGATTGGCGACGAAAAAGCGGAATTGGATATCTAGGAGGATAGCTATGTCAAAATCTATGCGACTTTTGATGATTGTCATCGTCGGAATCGGGCTTACTTGGCCTACATCCGTGCGGCCCGAACCATTGCCCGTGGAAGAACCCCCGGCAGCGGGTCCAAGCGAGATCACCGCAAAGTCCACCGCGCCCGGAAAAATATCCCTCGAATTAAAAAACGTGGATATTATCGAGGTGCTCAAGCTGCTCTCGCGCAAGGGCAATATCAACATGGTCACCGGGGCCAACGTGAAAGGGCGCGTCACGCTTTTCCTGGATAACGTGGGCGTATGGGACGCGCTGCGAACCATCTTCGAAACCAACGATTTGGCTTATGTTAAAGACGAGAACATCGTCAAAGTCATCACGGCGAAAGACTACGAGCAAGCCTATGGCCGTAAATTCGATGACCGGCGCGTGCTGCGCATCGTCCCCATTCAATACGCGGACGCCAACGACGTGGCCAACACGATCAAGTCAAGCCGTAACATGTCCGGGAACATCACCGTGGACGAACGCACCAATTCGCTCGTGCTCTTGGAAATGGCCGATCAACTCGCGGGCCTCGAAGAAACGATTCGCCAATTAGACGTGCCGATCACGCAGAGATCCTTCTCCCTACAATTCGCATCTGCGAAAGCCGTGGAGGACTCCGTGAAGAAACTGTTGTCTAAGAAAGGCAACATTTACTCCGACGGAGTCAGCAACAAAATCATCGTGTCCGACTTTGTAGACAATGTTGCCAAAATTGGGCAGGTCATCACCGAGCTAGACACCAAATCCACGTTAGAAACCAAGGTGTTTGAGCTACGCTTCGCCAAATACGATGACATAGAAGCCAAGCTCAAGGAAATGATTAGCAAAGATGTGGGTATGATAAAGGCGGATCAGCGCACGAACATGGTTATCGTGACCGACTTCCCCGATAAGATCCGCAAGATGGAAACTCTTGTCGCGGCCTACGACGGAAAGAGCCGCGAGGTGCTCATCGAGGCAAAGATCATCGAAGTCACGCTCTCGGATGACTATAGATTTGGTCTGGATTGGGAGGCCATCATCAATAATTTATTCCGCTCCAAAGACGCGCTGAATCTCAATCTGGGCAGCGCATTCCAAACAATCACCCAGCAGGCCTCCACCGATACATTGCTTTTCCGCCGTGCAGGCGCTACACCGGGCGTGCGTATCGTCGGGAGCGGCAAACTCGCGGGCAGTGCGCAAACATTCAACGCCGTATTGGACGCGTTGAAAAGGATTGGCGACACAAAAATACTCTCGAATCCGCGCGTAACAGCCATCAGCGGCCAGGAAGCAATATTTAAAGTGGTCACGCGTCAGGCCTTCGTGACGGACACCGTCGTGCAAAACCCCGCGGCCGCAACAACGGCGGAGAATGTCACGTTCGTGGACGTCGGCGTAAATCTCAAAATTACCCCCATAGTCAATCCCGATCATTACATAACCCTCAAGATCAAGCCCGAGATCAGCGCCGTGTCCTCCACGCTTACCACGGCCCGTGGCAACACCATCCCCATCGTGTCGAGCCA
>CAZOWS010000013.1:0-14560 GCA_964583365.1 uncultured Actinomycetota bacterium | reverse complement strand
GCCAGCATCCAAGCTGTTCGCAATGTACTGACCGAAAAAAGGATACAACTTCTCAAAACTATCAAGCAACACAAGCCAGGGTCCATCTATGAATTGGCAAAGATAACTCACAGAAACTTTAAGAACATCTCGCAAGATGTGTCCTTTCTTCATGCGTTGGGATTGGTCCAACTGGGAAGACCTCACGGCCCCCGCAGCCAAAGAAAGCCGACACTCTTGTGCAACCATATCTATCTGGATATTGCGATTTAGTGTAATGGGTCAGGGGGAAAGCCATACGATTTAGAAAGTTGTCATTCGAAAAGTTCACCTTGACGTAACTCCTTGGTCCAAATATATTTTGCCTCCGTAACATTAGGGGAATCCGATGAATCTGACTGTGAAAATGTTTGCATTGCTTGCGCTGCTTTTGTTTTCCGCAACCGTTCTGCAAGGCTGCGCCACGCCTGCGGATGGCGTATCCTCCATGCCATGGTCCCGGCCTGAGTCCTGGGAAACGCAAGGTCGTCTTTCGCCCGGCGTGAATTTTTGATTCCTTTTCTTTTACTCTTCCCTCTATTGCTGATCACCCCCGTCCTGTCCGCGGAGCCTGCATCTCCTCGCTCATTTCTCTGGGTGGAATGCGAGGGGTCGAATCGCACGCTGGATTCCGTTGCCCATGTGGATGCTTTGCTCAAGGACGCCAAGGCTTGGGGGATTGACACGCTGTTCATTCAAGTCTATCGCGGGGATAAGGCGTGGTTTGCCTCTAGCCTCTGCGATGCTTCCCCTTGCGCGGCTTTTCGCAAAAAAGAAGGTAAGGACATGCTTGCTTATTTGCTCGACACCGCGCATCGCCAGGGAATGCAGGTGCACGCGTGGGTGAATACGTTTCGCGCGGGCAAGGATCCCAAGGCCGGCGTGATCCGACGGCTTGGGAAACAGGCTGTGACGCGCGACAACAAAGGCCGCTCTATGCTCGACTATCCCGAACTGTTGTTGCCGGGCGCGGACAACAATTATTACGAGGCCGATGGCACGGGGTATTGGCTGGAACCCGGTGATCCCACTGTTCAGGCTTATTTGCTCGCGATTTTCCGCGAACTCATGAAGAAATATCCGACTTTGGACGGGCTTCAATTGGATTTTATCCGGCTGCCGTATGTCGTGCCGTTTTCGCCGGGGGCGCGATTTCCTAAAGGGATTACATACGGTTATGGGTTTCGCAGCGTGGAGAGATTTCGAGCCGCCACGAATTGGGACCCGTTACATTGGGATGGCGCCACGGCCAGCGCGGTCGCCTGGGACGATTGGCGGCGGGATCAAATCAGCTCTTTTGTGGTCAAGGTTCAAACGGAAATGCGGCGTGCTTTGCCCTCGGCTAAACTTTCTGCGGCGGTGATTTGCTACGGGGATAGGGCCTATTTGAGCGCGTTTCAGGATTGGCGGAGTTGGCTTGAGGCGGGGAGCGTGGACTTTGTGGCGCTCATGAATTATAGCGTCGAGGAAAAATTGTGCTTGCACGTCACGCGCGAGGCGCTGGCGTTTTCTCGGTATCGCCCTGTCTGGGTGGGGTTGGGGCCATATTTATTGGCGCAGCGCGAAAAAGTTTTTGACACGCAATTGAAGGATGGGCTGGAACAATTACAAGAAATAGGTAAAGGCGAAATCGGATTTTTTTCGTATGATTCCCTCAAACAAACACCGGCCCTTGTCGAAATCATAAAAAAAAGAAGGGGGAAATAAGCCATGGGAGAAATTCGTCAACCGCCTGTCGTTCAATTGACCATGGGGTTGCTGTTGGGGCAGGAGGCGTCTCTGGATATGGTCAAAGCACGCCTGGAAAAGGAGTTTGGCCCCGTGGAGCGGCAATCGGAGCCCATTGACTTTACCTACACCGATTATTATCAGGATGAATTGGGCAGCCAGGTGCAGCGCTTGTTCCTTGCCTTCCAGCAATTTGTTTCCTCCGCGGATTTGCCTTTCATCAAAAACAGGACCAACGCGATCGAGATGGAGATGGCCGTGGCGGGGAAGCGCCGCGTGAATATCGACCCCGGATATATCACGCCCAGTAAACTTGTTTTGGCGACGACCAAGGACGGGAGCTATCGCGTGTATTTGGATAAGGGGATTTACGCTCAGCCCATGCTGTATTTTGAGAAGGGCACTTTTCATCCCTGGACATGGGCTTATCCGGATTACAAAGATCATAGCTCGATCGCGTTTTTTACCGAGGTGCGCAACAGGTTTCAGGAGAAATCGCGGGAGGGGAATTTGGAAACAATGAAATTGAATCAACCTCCCGCGCGCTGGAATCAATCGCTGCCGTATTTGATCGTGATGCTCTTTTTTGTCATGGGTCCTTTTGCTCTGCCGCGTTTGTGGCGCAGTCCGGCACTCAAAAAGAACATGAAGTGGCTCATGACCCTGCTGACGCTGTTTTGGACCGTATACATTATCTATTATATGGCGGACAAGCTTCGCCCTGTCCTGGATATGTACAAAGAGTTGGGGCAGACGCTCTCCAATGCCGGCCGTTAAACCATTTCACGGACTGCTTTACTCCTCCGCCATTCCGATCGCGCGGGTCGTGACGCAGCCCTACGACAAAATATCCGCGCGCATGCAAGAGGCGTACGCGCGGCGGCATCCCTCCAACTTCGTTCATCTGATCCTGGATAAAATCCGTCCGTCGGACGATGCGAAAAACAATCGCTATGCGCGCGCGGCCGAGCGGCTGGATCGTTGGGTAAAGCGCGATGTGTTGCAGCGCGATGAGGCGCCGGCTTTCTATTTGTACGAACAAACTTTTCAGCGGGATGGATTTGGGCAGAGGTCGCGGCGCGGTATCATCGGCCTCCTGCGCTTGGAGGATTTTAGCCGCGGCAATGTGCTGCCGCATGAACGCACGCTCGCAAAGCCGCGCAAAGACAGGCTGAGTTTGCTTGCGGCGACCCAGGCCAATCTCGAGCAAATTTTCCTTCTCTGCGATGACACGGCCGGGAAATTGGAGCAAACGATGCGGGCGCAGAGCAAGACCAAGCCTGTGCTGGATTTTAAAGACGAGGATGGGGTGCGGCAACGGTTGTGGAAAATAAGCGATCGCGTGCGCACGCGGCATATTGCGGGTATTCTAAGCAAAGGGAAACTCTTTATCGCCGATGGGCATCATCGCTACACGATTTCCCTCGCCTATCACAAAAAGCTGGCGGCCTCGCGTCGAGTTTCTCCGGCATTAAAAGAAAACAGCGGCTGGCGCATGGCGACTTTCGTCCCCCTGCAAAGCCCGGGTCTTGTCATATTGCCCACGCATAGGCTTGTCTCGGTACCGGTTGGATTCGACCACGAGGCTTTGATGGATGCTTTGCAAAAAGATTTTTTCGTCGAAATGCGTCCGGCAAAAAAAGGATTACCTGCCGCTGCGGCTGATCTAGCGGTTGTGCTTCGCGCGCGCAGAAATCAGGGCACGGTATTTGGTTTGCTCACGCAGTCCTACGCGGCTATTCTGAGGTTGCGTGCGTCGTCCTCGCGCGTTAGGCAAGAGCTCGTACGTGTTCTTGCGCAGCCATTTCGGAAATTGGACGTGGCGATTTTGCATCGTCTGATTCTGGAAAAACAGTTGGGCATTAACCCAAAAAGTGTTGAACAGGGCGAACGTATCGCCTATAGTAGGGAACCCGAGGAGCTTGCACGGAAGATTGCGACGGGAGAGTTTGCTATGGGTTTTCTGCAGAATCCCCCGGACATTGAGCAAGTGAAAAGCATAGCCTTGGCGGGGGAGTGCATGCCTCAAAAATCAACGGACTTTTATCCGAAGCTTTTGTCCGGCCTGGTGATGTACGACATGAAAGACAGAGCCGCGCGGAGAGACACATGAGCACAACGCACGAACGTCGTAAGATTTTACTGGTAGATCGCAAGACGCAGCTCAAATACGTGGGCTTTATCACTGCATCCTCGTTGGCCCTCAGTATGCTTGTTGGCTTTTCTATTTATTTTTCCGTCTGGGCTACTCTCAACACCGAATATTCTAAAATCGCTGTCGCGCAAAAAATTCAACTTTCCGAGCGTATGCATTCTTATCATCAAGTGAGGTTTGGGCAGAATGCCCCAGCTTCCACGGCGAGCCAGGAGAGCTTAGATGAGCAGGCGGCATTGTTGAGCGATCATTTGCTGGGGCAGCTCAAAGAAAGTTTTCGCGTCGCGCAGACCAAGTTGTTGCCCATACTATTTCTATTGTTGCTGGTCGTGATATTCGAAGGCATCGTGTTGTCCAATCGCATTGCGGGTCCTATCTATCACGCGGAGAAGTCGCTTGAAAAAATCGGAGCCGGTGATTTGACGGGGAAGACAATATTCCGCAAAAAAGACGAATTCAAAGGGCTCATGGACAAAGTCAATTACGTCTCCGAGCAATGGGGCTACAACATCGTGAATCTCAAAAAGCAATTGGCGAAAATATCCGATTCCGCCAATACCTTGAAGGAATCTCTGGGCAAGTACAATCCGGAATCCGGTATTCAGGTTGGCGCCCAGGCGGATCTGATCATTAAGAAAGTGGCGGAATGCAACTCTGTGCTGGCCCGATTCACGACGGCCTCTCCGGTGCAGGACACAAGCAACAAGGAATAACCATGGAAAATATTGCCTCATTGATAGATCACACGCTTTTGGATCCGCAAGCGACGTTGAAGCAGGTGGAAAAGCTTTGCTGGGAGGCGGTTCGATACCGTTTTCATTCCGTGTGCATTCAACCCAGCTACGTGCGCGCGGCGTACAAGATTCTGCGCAACACGCCTGTCGAGATTTGTTCGGTGGTGGGGTTTCCTCTCGGGGCCAACGACATTGCGACAAAAGTTTTTGAAAGTCTGCGCGTGGTGGAGGGCGGAGCGCGCGAAGTGGATTTTGTGATTCATCTGGGCGCCGTGAAGAGCCGGAATTGGCGCTACGTGGAACGTGAGATCAAAGAAATCACGCGCTTGCGCGGGCCGATTTTCAAGGTCATCATCGAAGCGTCGCTTTTGACGCATGCGGAAAAAGTGCATCTCTGTCATCTGATCAATAATTCCGGAGCCCATTTTGTCAAGACCTCCACTGGTTTCGGCGTGGTGGGCGCGACGACGTCGGATGTGCGGTTGCTGCGCAAAAGCGTGGGTAAGCAAATCGGCGTGAAGGCCGCGGGCGGTATTCGTGACGCCGCAACCGCGTTGGTAATGCTTCGGGCCGGGGCCAGTCGCCTTGGTTGCAGCAACAGCGTGCAAATTCTTAAGCAATTGCAATGACCTCTGCCGTGTCTCTGGAATTCCTTATTCGCAAGACCCCTTTGCATGCGCGCCATGTCCAGCTCGGCGCAAAGATGGTGGATTTTAGCGGCTGGGATATGCCCATACAGTACACCAGTATATTGAAGGAACACGAGGCCGTGCGCAAAAGCGTGGGCCTATTCGATATTTCTCATATGGGTACCGTGGATGTTACGGGATTGAATGCTTTTGATTTTGTGTCCGAGCTTATTACCAACGACCTGGGCCGCTTGACCGATGGAAAGGCCCTGTACAGTCCGGTTTGCATGCCTTCCGGGGGTATAGTGGACGATGTGCTCGTGTACCGGATGGAGCCGCATAGATACCGTTTTGTGATCAACGCCGGCAATCGCGAGAAGGATTTGCAGTGGATTCTCTCGCACGCGTCGGACAAGCACGTGGACATCAAGGCCATGAGCGAGCAGATGTCTTTGCTCGCGGTGCAGGGGCCTAATTCTAAACCGCTGTTAAAGGAAATCCTGCGCGTTAGTTTGGACGCCCTCGAATATTATTCTTTTTTCTGCGTGGATTGGAATGGCGTGCCGCTGATGGTTTCTCGCACGGGATACACGGGCGAATTGGGCTACGAGCTTTTCGTCCCGACCGATTCTGTATGCGCGTTGTGGGACATGTTGTTGGACAAAGGGAGTCGCTATGGCATTGCGCCGATCGGCTTGGGTGCGCGCGACACGCTGCGCATGGAGATGGGTTATTGCCTTTACGGCCACGAAATCGACGAGACGATCACGCCGCTGGAGGCAGGATTGGCCTGGACGGTGGCGTTCGGCAAGCCGCGTTTCATCGGTAAGGACGCGCTGTTGGCGCAGCAAGCGCAGGGATTATCGCGAAAATTGTTGGGGTTGAAAATGCAGGACAAGTCCATACCGCGCGGCGGATGCGAGATAGTGCAAAATGGAAAGGCAATTGGCAAGCTCGCGAGCGGCGGATTTTCTCCCTCGATGCAATGCGGCATTGGTATCGGTTATGTGCCGCTTGACATTGCGCGCGAAGGCCAGGACCTGGGCGTGCGCATTCGCAACGACGATCACCCGGCTAGGACAGCGCGAATTCCTTTTTATAAAAAAACAAAATGACTGTTCGTGTCATTGCGAGGAGAGCCGAAGGCCGACGAAGCAATCTCATCAGATTTTTCAAACGAGATTGCTTCGTCGCTGCGCTTCTCGCAATGACGTGAGTGGATATAATTCAGGAGAGGAAACCATGGAATGCCCTAAAGAATTGCGCTATTTGAAAAGTCATGAATGGGCGAAGGTTGAGGGCGGCAGCGCCCGCGTGGGTATCACGGATTTTGCCCAGCATGAGCTGACCGACGTCGTGTACGTGGAATTGCCCAAGATTGGCAGAATCGTCAAGGCCGGTGAGACCACCGTGGTCATCGAATCGGTGAAGACGGCGGTGGACGTGTACAGCCCCGTGTCGGGGAAAATCACGGCCGTGAACGACAAGCTCACTGCGGATCCGGGGCTCGTGAATCGCTCTCCGTACGTCGAGGGATGGATATTTTCCGTGGAGATGAGCGACAAAGCGGATTGGGATAAACTTCTGGATGCGGAGTCGTACGAGAGTCAGCTGGCGGGAAAGTGACACGGAAGTGTCATCCTGAGGAGGCCGTTAGGCCGACGAAGGATCTAGATTGAAAACGAGATCCTTCGCCCGCCACTGAAGCGACGGCGGACTTAGAATGACCAAGCTGCGCTCAGGATGACAGTTAAATAACATGGACTACATTCCACACACAGAATTGGAAGTGCAAGAGATGTTGCGCGATATCGGCGTCGCGGATTTTGAAAATCTGCTCGCGGATATCCCGAAGCAATTTCGCGCCAAGCCGCTGGAGTTGCCCGAGGCGCTCGGCGAACAGGAATTACGGGCAGCGGTCACGGAGTTGGCCCGCAAGAATCATCAGGATAAACAATACCGTCTGTTTTTAGGCGCGGGCGCGTACGAGCATTTTGTTCCCAGCGTCGTGGGGCATTTGACGCTGCGCGGAGAATTTTTTACGGCCTATACGCCCTATCAGCCCGAGGCCAGCCAGGGCACGCTGCAAGCCATTTACGAATACCAGTCCATGATTTGCGAGCTCACGGGTATGGATGTTTCCAATGCCTCGTTGTACGACGGCGCGACTGCGGCCGCCGAGGCGATGCTTGTCGCGTTGAATGAAAAACAAGGAGCCCCACCCTACCCTCCCCGCACAGCAGGGAGGGATTGTTCGCGCGTGCTTGTGTCTTCGAGTCTGCATCCGGATTGGCGGGCTGTGTTGCGCACGTACGCGCATAATCGCGGCGTGATCATCGAAGAAATTCCTTTTGTTGGCGGAGTTACGGATGTGGCGGCATTGAAGAAAGCTCTTACGCCTGGCGTGGCATGTCTGATCGCGCAAAGCCCGAATTTTTTTGGCGCGCTGGAGCCGATGGCGGAAATGGGCGCGGCCGTGCATGAGGCGGGTGGACTGTTTGTGGCTGCCGCGTATCCGATCTCGCTGGGCTTGCTCGCGCCACCGTCCGAAGCCGGAGCCGATATCGTGGTGGGCGAGGGGCAATGTTTGGGTAACGCGTTGGGTTTCGGCGGACCGTATTTGGGGATTTTTGCCTGCAAGGATTTTTTGAAGCGGCGTTTGCCGGGCCGCGTTGTCGGCGAAACCGTGGACAAGAACGGGCTTCGCGGTTACGTGTTGACGATGCAGGCGCGCGAACAACACATCCGCCGTGAAAAGGCCACGTCGAACATTTGCACGAATCAGTCGCTGTTGGCGCTGGCCGCGAGCATTTATCTTTCCAGCATGGGCAAGCAGGGTTTTCGTCGCGTGGCCGAGATCAATGTCGAACGCGCGCATCAATTGCAAGAGGGTTTGGCCGCGATCGCGGGTGTGCATGCGGCGTTCGCTCAGCCCTTTTTTAATGAATTCGTGATTCGATTGGACAAGTCGGTGGAGGCTGTGCAAAAGATCTTGCTCGAAAGTGGGTTTATCGCGGGCCTCGACTTGGGGAAATGCTACCCCGCGTTGAAAGATCATTTGTTGTTGTGCGCGACCGAAACGAAGTCCGAAGCGGACATCAGCGCATTCGTCAGTGCTTTTGCGGGGGCCATGCGATGAACAAGAAACCCGAGCCGTTGATTTTTGATCTGAGCCGTCCGGGCTGCCATGGCGTTAGCCTGCCGGTTTCGAAAAAGCCGTCTACATCTTTGCCGCTGCTGCCCGCTGCGTATCTTCGCCGCGAAGCCGCCAATCTACCCGAGGTCTCCGAGTTGGATGTCGTGCGGCATTACACGCATTTGTCCTCCAAGAATTTCAATATTGATTCGCATTTTTATCCGCTAGGGTCCTGCACGATGAAATACAACCCGCGCATCAACGAGGACATGGCCCGTTTGCCCGGATTCGCGGGCGCGCATCCGTTGCAGCCCGTGGAGTTGTCTCAGGGAATTCTGCAATTGATGTTCGAGCTCGAGCGCATGCTCTCGGCGATAACGGGCATGCAGCATTTCACGTTGCAGCCCTCGGGTGGCGCGCATGGGGAGTTGTTGGGCATCATGATGATTCATGCCTATCACAGCAAGCGCGGCAATCCGCGCCGCAAAATCATTGTCTCTGATTCGTCGCATGGCACGAATCCCTCCAGCGCTCATATCGCGGGCTACGAAGTCGTGACCGTGAAGTCCGACGCTCAGGGTGATATCAGTATTGACGAATTAACCAAGGCGATGACCGAAGAAGTGGCAGCCGTGATGTTGACCAATCCCAACACGCTCGGGTTGTTCGAACGTGACATAGCCAAAGTCGCCCAAATCGTGCACGCCAAGGGTGGTTTGCTCTATGGCGACGGCGCGAATCTTAACGCGTTGATGGGCATTGCAAGGCCTGGGGACATGGGGTTTGACGTGATGCACGTGAATCTCCACAAGACATTTTCTACGCCGCATGGCGGGGGAGGCCCTGGGGCGGGCCCCGTGGGCGTGAATAAAACTCTAGAGCCGTATTTGCCGGTGCCGCGCATTATTAAAGAAGGCGATCGCTACGCTTTCCGCGCTGATTTTCCGGATACCATTGGAAAAATCCGGTCGTTTTGGGGCAGCACAGGCATGTTGGTGCGTGCTTACACCTACATGCGCGCGCATGGCGGGCCGGGCCTCGAGAAAATTTCGAAAATAGCGATTTTGAACGCCAATTATATTCGTGAAAAATTGAAGCAGGCGTACAAGCTGCCGTATCCGCGCGTTTCCATGCACGAATGCGTGCTTTCCGCGGACAATCAAAAGGCTAATGGCGTGAGCGCTACCGATATTGGCAAGGCGCTTTTGGATAGGGGTTTTCATGCGCCGACCGTTTATTTTCCGTTGATTGTCCACGAAGCGATGATGATCGAGCCCACGGAATGCGAGAGCAAGCAGACCCTAGACGAGTTTATCGCCGCGATGCTCGAGATTGCCGCATTGGCCAAAACCGATCCCGATAAGCTCCGCAGCGCGCCCGTGACCATGCCCGTGACGCGCCTGGACGAAGTGAAGGCCGCGCGCGATCTCAATTTGCGCTATCGCGTGAAGCAATCTTCCGCGGCCGCGTCTCCCGACTCAAAAAAAAAGCTAATTTCCATTCCTGAAAATTGTTGCGTGTCGTGAGTGTCTTGTCATCCTGAGCGATAGCGAAGGATCTCCGTTGTATCAACCTAGATGCTTCGCTTCGCTCAGCATGACAGTGATGGGAAATGAGGGACACACGTCGTATCCTTATTTTCTATGCCCGCTTGTCAATCGCGCCACGATAAATCCAAATATCATTTTCTATTGAAATAGGAATACGACGTGTGTCCCTCATTTCCATCCGCATTGATTCTCTCCGGTCTGTCTCACCCGGCATGGAACATGGCTGTGGACGAAGCGCTTTTGCGTTGCGCGCAAGAGCGGGGTGAGCCACAAATATTGCTGCGCGTGTATGGATGGGATAGGCCCAGCGCCAGCCTCGGATATTTTTTGAAGTTCGCCGCGGTGCGCGCGACATTTCCTCAAGATGAACAGATTCCTTTTCTTGTGCGTCGCCCTACGGGAGGTGGAGCGGTGCGGCATGCCAACGATTGGACGTATTCGTTGGTTTTTTCGCAAGACTGGTTGCCGGCTGATGCGCGCGATGATGCGTCCTCGTATCGTTACGTGCACGCGCTGTTGCGCGACGCGCTTCTCTCGATTCCCGGTTTGGAAGGTTTGGATGCGCTGCCGCAGGTCCAGGCTCAGCGCGGAAAAATCACCGATTGCTTCTCGCAGCCCAGCGCCTACGATTTAATGCTGGACAGAAAAAAAATCGCGGGTGGCGCGCAGCGCCGCTCGAAGGGATGGATATTGCATCAGGGGAGCGTGCAAATGCAGGAATCAAATCCTTCTGTCATCCTGAGCGAAGCGAAGGATCTCGCCGTGAGATTCTTCGACTGCCTGCGGCAGTCTCAGAATGACAGGGCTACTGTCATTCTCAGCGAAGCGAAGCCCCGGCATTTGCCCGAATCCCGAAAGCATTCGGAGGATCTCGCTCGTGACTTGACCGCAGACGAACAGCAGCTTGCCTCCGAATTATTCACCACCCGCTACAACACCGATGACTGGAATCAGAAGTTTTAACATATTGCTTGGGCGTGCTTTAGCGCTAGAGCCCTTGACTTTCTTCGTCTAATTATATATAATTTATTGCAGTACAAGGAGATACGAACGTGATTATTAAATGCACGCGATGCTGTGTTGTGTTTGCGCTGTGCCTATTGCAGTTTTGCACACTCGCCTATACAGGGCAAGATAGTTTAATGGACCACTTAGCTCCTGTTAGTCGCGTGAAAGAAGATTCTCCACAGATGGCTCTCATGGCCATCGTAGCAAGCGTATGGAGTAAGATTCAACGGGGCGATATTTTGTTGGGTGATGACGGCAAATCGCAAATATGGTCCGCTTTGAGTGCAGAACTTAAGATGCAATCTGCTTTTGTTCAGGAATCCATAGAGCTAGACAAAGGATTGCCGATGCTCATAACGAAACGTCCCGATGGCAGCATGGCGTTGGACGTGATGGCCTGGATTCAACAAAAGCCTAAGCGCGTAGCATGTGTAAATAGTAAATGCATTTTTCTGTCGCCTAAATTGCCCCCGTTATTGGATCGCGTCCATGCGCGCGGTGGGAGGCTTTTGGAGCAGGAGATTCCGATCGGACCTCTGAAGACGTTTTTGACAATAGTTCGTGAAAAAGGTTGGAATAATGTGATGGTTTTTGGGGGTTCCGTGCGCAATCTTTTGCTAGAACGAGAGGGTGTTGCAGGTGATTTAGATGTAATTATTTGGGCGCAACTAAGTGACGATGAAAAAAAGATCACGGTGTCGGCTAAGGACAAACAGGCGGAATTACGCTCACGAAAATTTAAGGAAACTCAATCGCAAATTCAAACATATTTTGGAACACCGTTAAGGGAAATAAAAATCGATGGGTCTCCATTGCAAATTATTGGCATGCTAGACGAGAATCTCGTTTTTTATGGAGAGTTTGCTAGAAATTTTAAGGAGCCATTGAAAGAAATTCCAGGTCTTACTATCGATGTCATGGGTATTCTTCCGCAGAACTTGCGAATATTTAATCCCGTGGGCGGGCTTGAAGATCTGACGAAGAAGACATTGCGATTTGCGGGGCGGGATATCGAAAACGGCATTACCCAGAGGGATGTATTCAGGCTTTTGCGCTTAAAGAGTCAACTGGCTTCTTGGGGATTACAGCTCGATGGTCGTACATCGAGGTTATTATCCAGTGCTTTTAGATCGCCCCCAACGGAAATCTTTCAGCTCATGATGAATTGGGCTCATTGGGCAGTTAACTTGAAGCAAAAATATCCGGATGTGGAACATGATATTGGTGAAATTCGAAAGCTTAGAAAAGTGAGTGCAAGACTTAAGGCTGATATAGCGGTTATTCAACAAAAAGGAGGGGACGCTGGGCCACAGAGCAAGAAACTGGAGGAAGCAGAGAATGATCGCGACTGGAGGATTCGTTACTTAGGGTTGGTGCTTGCGCAGTATGAGATAGGAGAGGATAAAAAGATTACAGACCAGATAGTCGAAAATAAGATTAAGAATGGAGATGTGGATCGGTTGATCAGGACCACTTTGGTAGAGATAGATTTAGAGTTAGGAGAAGTCGAACAGGACACGGACAAGTTTGGTATCGGAAAGTATATTCTAGAGCTATATCAAGGGGCCGCTGACCCTGAGGGTATTACGGCCGAGCTGCATCGTTTGGGTGCTGATTTGCTATTGAAAGCCATTGGAATTGATCTTATTCCTTTTACGGGCTATGCGCGCAGGGTGTGGGTGGAGGACCGCCTGAAAGAAGCGCGTTTTAACAAAAGCACGGCTATCACCATGGGCATGGATGAGTACCGTATGGGCGATCATGTTGTGAGAGTGCCGCTAAAGTCCGTGACCGACACGGACGAATTGGTCGCTAGCCATGGTATGGCTATTAACATTTTAGGAGATTCTATCCCACCCACCACAATGTTGCGCAATGTGCGCGTGCGTAAGGAACATATAATCGACTTGGGCTTTTATCAACGCGTGAATTTTTTGGATAAAGGGGATGAGATAGAGATTCCCCTGGTGATTGTGCAAGATCTTGTCGGTGTATCATTGCCGGACTATGCCTTCTGGTTGGAGGCCAACGGAGACAAAGCTGGAATGATAAGACTCATGAAAAATTTCCTTAAATTGCAGGTGAGTCTTTGGAGTAAAAGTGTTATTTCTCTGGATTATCAGATGCAATCATATGTCGTGCAACCGAACGGTGAGGTTCTGCTATCCCATCTGGAATCGTTGAGGAATTTGAAACACAAAGAGGATCATTCCCTGCACTTGGATAGGATTCGCGCCGAAGCGGAAACTTTTTTTAATCTTTTCGGGAAGAAATTGGGAACCAGGTTTGCAGAAAGAGCTAGGCGTGTCATTTCTAATTCTGTTCTACAAGAAATTCTTTCCCGTCCGTTCTTGCCCCAAAAACATGTTGAAGATGCGCATTGGGCGCGCGCAGGAAGAGATGCGGATATCAGTAGTGCAGATCAATTATTGAGCGAGGCGATGTAAATCTACGTACAACTTTTCAATATTTCCCGCCATACGCTCTAGCGAGAATTGATTCTCCACGGTTTTTCTGCCTCCGTTTGCCAGCGATTGCGCGAGGGTTTTGTCGGATAGCAAGATGTCGGTTGCGATTGCTATGTCGCGGCCTGAGCCTGGCGGCACCAAAATTCCATTTTCTCGATCGCGCACTACGTTGACGATGCCGCCCACGCGCGTAGCTACGACGGGCTTGCCGGCCGCAAATGCTTCTAGAATGGCGAGGCCAAGACCTTCCATCAGCGAGGACATCACGAAAACTTCCATTAGGGCTAAATAGGGGGCCGTGTCTTGCACCGCGCCCGCGAACGTGACATGTTTGGCGATGTCCAAGCGATGGGATATTAATTCCAGATACTGTCTTTGATTGCCGTCCCCGACTATAAGGCAGTGAATCGTTGGGAACGTCTTGCTTAAGAGCGCGACTGCTTCTAATAAATATGGCAGGCCTTTTACGGTGGAAAGTCTTGCCACGGTGCCGATCACGCGGTCATTGGGCGGTATGCCCAGCTTGGATCGCAGCGAAAGCAATTCTTCGGGTGTGAAATGCTTGTCGAATCCTGTCGTGTCGATCCCGTTGGGGATGCACGCGATACGATTGCTAGGCAAACGATGCGCGATTTGCAAATGTTCTGCGACGGCCGGGGACACGGCTATCGCGATGCGGCCCCAGCACGGCCACAGGCGCCTTCCCAGGTTGGGCTTGAAAAAGCCGTGACAGGTTGTGACGGCGGGAATGCCGTGAAATCGTTCGAGCAGCCTCGCCAACACCTGGGCAATGCGCGTGTGCGCGTGCACGATATCGAATTTATTTTCGCGCAGCACGGGCAACAACGCTTTCCACGAGAGCCAGAGATTGGGTCCGAATTCGAATTTGTTGGAGAGGGGTACTTTGAAGTGTCGCGCGCCGGTTGCTTCTAGCGCGGGTACCTGCGTACCGCCCGTGGACGCGACGGTCACGCTATGACCTCTTGCTTGAAGCCGAGCGCTCAAGTCCAGCACGTAACGCGGAATCCCGCCTGTATCCAAATGGCGGGTGAGATGGAGGATTTTCATTAAATCTTATGAATCAAAGCGCAATCAAGCCTATGCTTTTTACAAAAATGGATAACGCGATTTACA
>CAZOWS010000012.1:0-4912 GCA_964583365.1 uncultured Actinomycetota bacterium | reverse complement strand
TGGCGATGTGTTCTCCGTTTATCTTTTTTTGCAGCGTGATGAGACCATGGAGCAAGGCCTGCGGCGTGGGCGGGCAGCCCGGCACGTACACGTCCACGGGAAGAAATTCGTCTATCCCCGAAACGACGCTGTATCCCTCTTTGAAAGGCCCGCCGCCCGTGGCGCAGGCGCCCATCGAAATCACGTATTTGGGCTCGGGCATTTGATTGTAAATGCGGACTATCATCGGGATCATTTTTTTGGTCACGGTGCCAGAGACAATCATCAAATCGGCTTGGCGCGGGGAGGGGCGGAAGAGTTCGGCACCGAATCGCGCAATATCAAAACGCGAAGCAGCCGAGCAAATCATTTCGATCGCGCAACAGGCGAGGCCGAATTGCATAGGCCAAATCGAGGATTGTCGCCCCCAATTGGTCACGCCGTCGATAATCTCGACGAGCTTGTTCCAGGGCAAAACGGCTATATGCCGCCTTGTCTCGTCTTCGAGTGTTTTTTCTACGTCTTTGCTAAGGGTCGTCATAGTGGCCTAGTCCTGGAAGGGGCGAATGTTAGCAAATACCGTGCGAGAAGGAAATCCCTTTTGCGCCTTTCCGAGCAGCTATTTGCTTGATGGTCATCTTGGAGGGGTGTATTATTTTTTGACAAATACAGAGGGAACCCATGAAAAAAGCTAAACAAGCAGCAGGAGAGATTTTTTTTGAGATTACCCAGGATGACGACGGGGGATTGAATGCTGAATGCCTTACGGAAAGCATTTTTACTCAAGCCAAAACATGGGAAGAATTACGTAGAAATGTGCGCGAGGCAGTTGCAGCCTATTATTTTGACCGGTCGCATCCTTCCGTTATCCGGCTGCATTTGGTTCGGGACGAAGTGCTTGCAGCAGGATGAAGCTACCTCGAGACCTTAGCGGGCAAAAGCTCATCAGTCTTCTTTGCAAGAACTGGGAATACCGTAAAGTTCATCAAGTGGGAAGTCATGTGGTTCTAGAAACATCTGTTCCATCCCATCACCGCATTGCAATACCCAATCATTCTTTTCTTCGCATTGGGACATTGAATGCTATCCTGCGTTCCGTAGCGCAGCACAAAACAATTCAGCGGGAAGAAATTCTTAGATAGACCTATGCTTCATCTCGAAAAAGAATTCACCGTCGGGGTGCCGGTTCATCGTCTCTGGCCCATGGTCAGCGATACCGAGAGACTCAATCGCGCCATGGGTATGGCGCCGGTTCAATATCAAACCCGCCCCAATGTTTCGGGTCCCGCTGACGTATTTGCGAAAATGAAGTTTGGTCCGCTGACGCTGAAATATCAGGATTTCCCTTTTGAGTGGGTGGAGAACGATCATTTTCATGTGTTGCGGCGTTACGGGTGGGGGCCGCTAAAAGAGATGCGTGCGGGGGTGATGTTGTCAGGGGAAAAGGCGAGCACCCGGGTCAAGATTTTTTTGGAAGCCGAGCCGCGATACGCGCTGGGGGCCTGGGTAACAAAATTCGTCATGTGGCCGGTCGTGTTGCGCAAATATCAAAAGTTATTGCGTGGGCTGGAAAGGCATCTTTTGGAGAGTGGGCCCGATCCTCTCGCGCAAATTGCTTCGCGAACCGAGGCGGACGTGAGACGTTTGAAGATTCTGATGCAGCGTCTGCCGGATAAAGCTATATCGGATCATCTTTTGGGGCATATCAAGAACGCCCCTGACCTGGATGTCATCGCCATGCGGCCCTTTGCCTTGGCTGACCGCTGGGGACAGGCGCGCATCGCCGTGCTAAAGCTTTTTCTGCATGCCACGCGCGCGGGTGTACTGGACTTGTCCTGGGAAATTCTGTGTCCCAATTGCCGTAAATCCAAAGCCGTATTCGCGAGTTTGACTCAATTGAAATCGCAGGCGCATTGCGATTATTGTCAAATCCATTTTGACGCTGAATTCGATCAGTCGGTGGAGGCGCGTTTCCGAGTGAACCCTTCGATTCGTCCCGCGCTGCGCAATGAATTTTGCGCGGGAGGGCCCGGCAATACGCCGCATATCCTCGCCCAGATCCTTGTTCAGCCTGGTGCGAGTCGCACGGTAACGCTGAGCGTGCTGGGTGCGCCGTTGCGTGTCCGGACGCCTCTTATCGAGGGGACAGCGCGTGTCCGTATTTTGGATAGGGCTGCAGGCGATCGTTGCAAACTGGTCTTGACCGAAAATGGTTTTCAACCCAACGGAGCGGAGATTCATGCGGGCATAGGAATTTTTGAAGCGGAAAACAAGACGGGTTATGAGCGCTGGATACTCATAGAACGCGAGCGTTGGGACGAGGCGGTTACCACGGCCGCCCAGGTGACTTCGCTGCAGGAATTTAGGGACATGTTTTCTTCGGAGGTTTTGGCGCCGGGCCAGGAAATTTCCGTTCGCAGTCTCACGTTTTTGTTTACGGATATCGCGGGTTCTACGGCCATGTATCATGACTTGGGAGATGCGAAGGCCTATGCGCTCGTGCGCGAACATTTTGAAGTTCTTAAAGACGTGATCGCCAAGCATCAAGGAGCGTTGGTCAAGACCATCGGCGACGCGGTGATGGCCGTGTTTTCTTCGCCACGTCAGGGAGTTCTGGCGGCGCTGGCTATGCAAGGCGCGCTCGCCGACTGGAACGCTAGCAGGGTAGACCGGAAACCTGTAGTTCTTAAAATTGGTTTGCACGAAGGCCCCGCCGTAGCGGTTAATACGGACGACATTCTGGATTATTTTGGCACCAGCGTGAACCTTGCGGCCCGTGTGGAAAGCCTGAGTACGGGTGGCGACGTGGTAATGAGCTCGAGCGTCATGAAGGCGGTTCAGGAGGACAATGAATTGATGCAACGCATGGGCCGCAATGAAAAATTAGAATCGCCCGTGAAAGGATTTCCCAAGCCCGTGCATGCGTGGAGGGTTTGGCCGCTTTGAGCCTAAACGTCTTGCCATTTCATCGGTTTGCGCCTATGCTTCCGCTTCCGGTTGACTTGCATTGGAATTGTGATTAAACAGTAAAGGAGATTTTTTATGGTTCAGATTGGTAAACCAGCGCCTGAGTTTAAAGCGCAAGCTGTTGTGGATGGAAAGGTTAAAGAAGTAGCTTTGAAGGACTACCGGGGTAAATGGGTGGTGCTTTTCTTTTATCCTTTGGATTTCACGTTCGTGTGCCCTACCGAAATTCAGGGTTTCAATCAGAAAAACGATGAATTTAAGAAGTTGAACACAGTGGTGTTGGGCGCCAGTGTGGACAGCGTGTACTCACACATGGATTGGCTCAAAGACTTGGGTCCGCTCAGTTTTCCGTTGGTGAGCGACTTGACCAAGCGCATATCCAGCGACTATGGCATTTTGATGGAAGAAAAGGGCATTAGCTTTCGCGGAGCTTTCATCATTGATCCTGAAGGCATCTTGAGAAGCTACGTCGTTAATGATCTCGCGGTGGGTCGTAACGTGGATGAACTGCTGCGTACCTTGCAAGCTTTTCAAACCGGAGAGCTGTGCCCCGTCGGCTGGACTCCGGGTACGAAAACTTTGGGTAAGGCGTAGGCAATTCCGTCTGTTGTCATCCTGAGCGCAGCGAAGGATCTCGTTAGCAATCTAGATCCTTCGCTGCGCTCAGGATGACAGTATACACGCCAATCTCATGACCGTCGTGCGCACACGAAGTACCCTTACGCTGGGTCACAGTCCCGATCCGGACGACGCGTTCATGTTCTACGCGTTGGCAAAAAATAAAATCCCCACCGGAGGCTTTCGCTTCGAACATTTTCTTGCGGATATCGAGACGCTGAATCAGCTCGCTGAAAAAGAAGAGCTGGATATCACGGCCGTTTCTTTGCATGCGTACGCGTATTTGACCGGCAAGTACGACTTGCTTTCGAGTGGGGCTAGTATGGGCGAGGGCTATGGGCCCATGGTGGTGTCCAAGAAGCCGATCTCCTTGGAAGAGTTGAGCAATGTCGAGATAGCCGTACCCGGCGAAAAGACCACGGCCTTTCTCGCGTTGAAACTCTGCATAGGGGAATTTCGTTATCACGTGGTGCCTTTTGACAAAATTATTCGCGAGGTGACCATGGGCAAAGCGGATGCGGGTCTTGTCATTCATGAAGGACAGCTCACTTATGCCAAGGACGGGCTTTCCAAGGTCGTGGATCTCGGCGAGTGGTGGCTCAAGAAAACAGACTTGCCGCTGACGCTGGGCGGCAACATTATTCGCAAGGCGTTGGGCAAAGCCAATATCACCAAAATATCGAAAATTATCAAAGAAAGTATCGCCTATGGCTTAAAGCATAGGCGCGACGCGCTTGAGCACGCCAAAAATTTTGGCAGAGGGCTGGACAATGAGCTGACCGACAAATTTGTCGGCATGTACGTGAACAAATACACGGAGGATTACGGTCCGCGCGGCCGCAAGGCCATCGAAGTATTTCTTAAAGAAGCGGCAGACAAGGGATATATTCCGCCTGTCGGGGTATTGAACTTTGTTTAGGATTGACGTCCCTCCGGTCAAGCGATAGGATTTGGGCACTCCCGACCAAAATTATGTTTACCCCGATACCCATAGATAAAGTCAAAGAAAAGGCGCTGATCATGCGCCGCGACATTTGCAAAATGACGGCTGCTTGCGCGTCCGGGCATCCGGGCAGCTCGCTGTCGGCAACAGATATTATTGCCGTGCTGTTTTTTAATTGGATGCGCCACGACACAAAAAATCCGCATTGGGCCGATCGCGATCGATTTATTTTGAGCAAGGGACATGGTGTGCCGGCCCTGTATTCCGCTCTGGCTTTGGCAGGATATTTCCCGAGACAAGAGCTCGCGACGCTGCGCCAGATCAATAGCCGCATGCAGGGTCATCCGGACATGAGCAGATTGGATTGCATCGAGGCCTCGACGGGATCACTGGGGCAGGGGCTTT
>CAZOWS010000011.1:0-4072 GCA_964583365.1 uncultured Actinomycetota bacterium | reverse complement strand
TTTGATTTCCATTTCACTGGCATTTCTCATCGCCAAGTCCGTTGTGGGATTGATCGCACTCGCGGGGGCCACGGTATCGCCGCTGACGGAGATTTTTCTCGTTGTGGTTATGTTCGGGGCAGGCACCAACTATTGTATTTTTCTGATTTTTCGCTACGTCGAGGAAATCGCTCACGGCAGCAGCAGCCCCGATGCGATCAAGACGAGCTTGCAAACCGTGGGCGAAGCAATTACGTCTAGCGCGTTCACGGTCATAATAGGCCTGGGATCCTTGATTTTCGCGCAGTTCGGACCATTCAGCCAAACAGGGCCCTACGTGGCGCTCGGCGTTGCGATCGCGCTGGCGGCTGGATTGACATTAACGCCTGCGCTGATTCTCGCGTTGCACAATATTCTATTCTGGCCCGCGCAAGCATTGCGTCATGACTACGAGCCCTTGGCCTGGAAGAGCGTCTCGGGATTCGTGACGCGGCGGCCCGCGCTCACGTGTTGGGCGCTATTTCTTGCCTTATCTCCATTCCTTTATTACGGCTATCAAACCCAGCGCTCGTTCGATCTCCTGCGCGAGCTTCCCGAGTCCTTTTCCTCGCGCCGCGGCGTAGAGATCTTAAAAAATCATTTCAGCCCCGGCGAAATGTCCCCGCTTGTGCTCGTCTTGGAAAGTAAAAATAAATTGAACACGCCGCTGGGGCTGGACCAAATCTATCAATTGACGCGGGCACTGTCGCTTCGCCGTGAGATCAAAGAAGTGCGCAGCGCTGTCTGGCCGACAGGCGATCCAAAATTATTGGAAGCCGGACTACTAAAAAATCAGGTCGAAAAAATTGGGACCGGCATGGACAAACTGATTGCCGGGACAAAGGAAATGCAACAAGGGCTGGATCGCATGCGCGAAAAAGTGGGCCTGTTTGAAAAAGATTTGAAGTCCCGTGATTTGGTCACGACGTCTTCGCGCGTGAACGGCGTGAGATTGGAGCTGGCCAAGGCCATCAAGGCTATTGACACATCGAAGCAAGAACTGCAGAAAAAATCGGAAGGCGGATTCGCTCAAATTGCTGGGGCTGCGGCAGAATATCAAAACGCAAAAGAAAAGCTGGAAACTCTCAGGTCTGGACTGGTCAAGATTAGCGATGGATTGAAGGATACATCGGAAGGAGCCCAAGAGCAGCAGACAAAAGCCCTCACGGGTATGACGCAATTGACGGAGGGGCTCACACGATTCTCTGACGGCATCGCTGAAATGGCATCCGGTTTACGCGCGATAGCCGATGCGACACAAAGTTGGACTGCACCCGCCTCCCCGGCCTACGCAACAATGGAGCATCTTGTGTTGCCGCCCAATATACTTGCCCGCGAGCCTCGCCTCAAGGAGGCCTTCGATTACTATCTGTCGCCTGAAGGAAATGCCACGCGCTTGATATTGGTTTTGCGGGCCATGCCCTATTCGGATCAGGAAAAAAACGACATCGTGGCGTTGAAATCTTTTCTTGCTGATCGCTGTGAGGAAATCTTATCCTCCGAATTGGAAATTAGGGACACACTCCCGATTTATAAAGCTAAATCGGGGTATGTCCCTAATTTCCGTTTTCATTTTGCTGGTTCGGGCGCGATAATATTGGATGAGCGCATCGTTACGGATAAAGATTTTTATAAAATCATTGGTACTGTGTTGGGCGGCATTTTTCTCGTGCTGCTCTTGCTCTTGCGCGTGTGGCGGGCGCCGATCTATCTGATCGCCACTATGATTTTTTCCTATTTCGCGAGTCTGGGCTTGACCAGCCTGGTCTTTGAACACGGCATGGGGCATGTGGGTCTGGATTGGAAAGTGCCGTTCTTCATGTTCGTGCTGCTCGTGGCGCTCGGAGAGGATTACAATATTTTTCTGATGGCGCGCATCAAGGAGGAGAGGAAAAAACTGGCGCTGGTGGATGGCGTGTTCCGCGCGACCGTTCGCACGGGGCCGCTGATCACGTATTGCGGGTTGATCATGGCCGTGACTTTTTTGTCGCTGATGCTGAGCCCCCTGGAAGCCTTGATGGAGCTTGGTTTTGGCGTCACCGTGGGGGTGCTGCTGGACACGTTTCTCGTGCGCCCGCTCTTGGTGCCTGCGCTGGTGGTGTTGATGGAGGACTAGGAATCAGGCCTCATTCATGAGACGTACTTGGATTAAAACATTTTTCTGATCGCGCGTAGCCAGGAAGAGAAGATAGACTTTCGTTTGGCTTTTGGCTTGCGCCGAACTGCTTTGTGCGCCGGGGATTTCTGGGTTGCGGTGTGTGTTCTTCGAATTCTTCCTGTTTTGTTTGCTCTCATGTCTAATCCTCCCGTCCAAATTCGGGTTTACGGTGTCTGTCCCTCGAATTATGCCGCGTATTTGACCATGTAGGCGGCTACGGCGGTCTCGTCCATGTCTTTGACGCCGGGGACTTGCCTGTCCAAATAGAGATAGGATTTGCCGTCCTGGCCTGCGACAATCGCGAACTCGAGTCCGGCTGCCTGCAGGGCCTCGATCTGTTTGGCCGTTAATTCCAACCTGGACTCCTGCGTGAATACGAAGACGTCTTGCCCATGCCAAATGCCCCTGTTATCCGCCACGGTCAGCACGCGTATGTCTTCTTTGCCAGGAACTTTGAATGTCTCCATCGCGTTTTTCAGTATCTCGCTCGGCTCCCGTATCGTTTTGAACAACTCGTAGCCGTCTAAATTTCTAACAGCCTGGTCGCCTATCTTTGCTTGCAACCACTGCTTGAAATCGTCCATATTGATATTGGGATTGGGATTGGTCGTCATCACGGAGAGACGCTGCCCCTCTTGTTTATTGAGCAATTTGAATTTGAGATTGAACAACTGCTGCTCGTTCGCGCTGCCCTCTATAGGCTTGCCGCTATCGTCAAATCGCACGAGCGTTTCGACGTCCTGCAATGTCACGGGGCCGTACGTGATCACGTCGCGAATCGCGAAATACTGCATGCGCTGATCTTGCGTGCAGCGAACAAGCTTAATGAAGTCCAATGCCTGCGCGTAGTTCGGGGCGTCTACTAGATCTGCGTGATCGGCCAACCCAAAACGCTCCTGGAATTCATGCTCTAGCCATACGGCAAAATAGGCTTGGGCTTTTTTCTGATCGGCCATGTCGGCCAATGCGTTCAACACGCCCGCGTCTATGTAGGCGGATGGATTAGGCGTCGTAAACGCCGCGCCGCCTTGCCCGTGATGACCGGCTATCGGGAAATTTTCCAACGCCACGACGCGCAATTCTCTCTTTAGCTGTTCCCGGAATCGCGGGTCCACTACATTTTCGATTACGTATTTGGCGAATAATTCAGCTTTGCCATCATTCGCCTGCGTGTTCAGGTTGCCCGGCGGCGTATCGCCACGTGGATCATTCAACACGCCATAACGCCTCGCGGAACCAAATCTTTCGGCCATGAGATCTTTAAGCTGCTGCGAGTCTTCTGCCCCCTCGAAAGATCCTCCGGGGATTGCAGTTGGCGTAATCCCCAAGGGGGTCGTTGGCGCAACTTCCATCTTGGTTGGCGCGGCGGGTTGAGGCGCCGTCGGCAATCTCTCTTGCGCTGCAAGTCTCGCGTCGTCCAATAGCGCGGGAATCACGGTTTGCAAATTCATCAGCGAACCGCTTCCATCTTCATTGGCTAGCAACAACACGCTCGATTCGGGAGTGACCCTGCGAACCACGCGGGGTTTTTTCGACAATATACCCGTGGCCAGAAAATAAGGCTCTCGGCTGGTTTCTATCGGATTTATGACCGCAGGATTTAAAACACGGATCGTCCCATCTTGCTCAAATGTTACGACATACTGCTTTCCTGCGTAGGTACCTGCTTTGATCGTCACCATCGCCACATCCACAACGCCCGTGGTGTTCAGAGCCCCTATTATCGCGCCAAGAAGGTTGTTGAATCCCGGAAACTTGAACCGGAGCGTGTCGCTAGTCTGGGCCCCAGAAGCGACATCCAAGATCACGCCGTATTCGCCTTCAAAACTAAAATGCTGCACTGCTCTGGGATTGTTAAGGGTCGGTATACGCCAATATTCAACAGGCCCCAACGCG
>CAZOWS010000010.1:0-3575 GCA_964583365.1 uncultured Actinomycetota bacterium | reverse complement strand
TGGGGAATTGTGGGAAAACCGGTTGGGGGGCGCGAATGTTCTACGGGGAATACCGGCACACCATAGACGACAAGGGGCGGCTATTCATCCCGTCTAAATTCCGCGTCACGCTCAAAGAAAAATTCATCGAAAAATTCTTTGTCACGCGTGGCCTCGACAAATGCCTTTTTGTGTTCACCGAAAACGAGTGGAATATTCTCACGCAGAAATTCAAGGACCATCCGATCACGCAAAAAAATCTTCGCTCGTTCGCGCGACTTTTTTTCTCGGGCGCCTACGAGGCCGCATGCGATAAGCAGGGGAGAATTATTTTGCCCAACACGCTGACTGATTACGCGAAAATCGAAAAGGACGTGACCGTCATCGGCGTGTCGAATCGGTTTGAAATTTGGGATGAAAAAACGTGGACCAGTTTCTCGACGGAATCTCTGCAATCGTACGAAAAGATAGCTGAAGAATTGGTGAACCTGGGCATCTAAAGGAGGGTTGCGATGAAAAATAAAATCCATCATAAAAGCGATCTCCCTGATTTAGGTTTTGGTCACACGATTCCGTATCCTCATAATTTAGTGGAAGATTTGATGCGCGTGCGTAGCCTGGGTTGCAAACTGGAGTCTCTTGGGTATCCGCGATTTCTCGTGCGCTTGTATCGCAGGGCGTTGCATGGGCGTAAGGTGATGAGCTGACATGATGCAAGGCACCGAACCATTTTCCCATTGCCCGGTATTGTTGGATGAAGCCGTGCGCGCACTCGCGTTGAAAAGCGGCGACACGGTTGTGGATTGCACGGTCGGGGGTGGGGGACATGCCCAGAGGATTTTGGAGGAGACAGCACCGGACGGCCGCTTCGTGGGCATTGACAGGGACGAGGATAGTTTGAATGCGGCGCGCAAGAGACTGCAAAAATTTGACGGCCGAGTTTCATTGGCGCGAGGAAATTATTCTGATCTGGATTCGATATTGAGCCGGGAAAAAATTGATAGCGTGGATGGCGTGCTGATGGACCTTGGCGTGAGTTCATTTCAATTCGATACCGCCCGGCGGGGATTTTCTTTTCAACACGACGGGCCGTTGGACATGCGCATGGATGCCTCTCAGCCCTTAACCGCCGAAGCGGTGGTGAATACCTGGACGCTGGATGATTTGACCCGGATGTTGCGTCAATACGGTGAGGTCACGAACGCTCGGTCCGTCGCGAAGACAATAGTTCGGGAACGCGCGCGCGCGCCGATACGCAGCACGAACGCGCTTGCCGAAGTGGTGGCGATGTCTCCGGGCAATCGTCACAGGAAGATTCATCCGGCTACGCAGGTGTTTCAGGCGCTTCGCATCGCGGTCAACGACGAACTCGGGTCGCTGCGCGAGGCTTTGCCGAAGGCCGTACGCTGGTTGAAACTCAAAGGGCGTATTTGCGTGATTTCGTTTCATTCGCTCGAAGATAGAATCGTGAAACAGTTTTTTGTGGGGCTCGCGCGGACTTGCGTTTGCCCGCCGCGCCAGCCCGTCTGCCGTTGTTCTGGAAAAGCAGTTTTGAAGTTGGTCGTACGCAAACCCGTAAGGCCGGACGAAGCCGAATTGGCGGCCAATCCGAGAAGTCGTAGCGCCAAAATGCGCATCGCGGAAAAAATCAACGAAGCTGACAAGGAGCAAGCATAATGGCCTGGAATCATCGCAATAAAAAAGTGCGTTTTGCCCGAGGGTTGTGGATGGGGAGACTCATGATGGTTTCTGTCGTGGTGGTTGGATTTGCGCTATGGTACGTGTGGCTGCGCGTTCAGATGGTCAATGTTGGATACGAAATGCGCGATAAGGAAAGAAATTTGGTGGAAGCCAAGAAGGAGAATCAGGTGCTGCGCATGAAAATCGCGACGATGAAATCTCCGAAGAATATCGAGGCAATGATACGCAGCAAGGACTTGGACCTTGTTACGACGAAAAATTGGCAGTTGATTGTTTTGCCCAAGGCCTCGTTCCGGGGAGTCCTTCGAACCATTGTTCCCCAGACGGCAGAGACTTCTTTGCTGGAAAGTTTTCGTCACTCGGAACCTTCGGCCCGGGTGCCCATGCACTAAAAGCGCAAGGGCAGAAAGGGAAAACCGGCAATGGCGCTGGATACTATTTACAAGAAACGATGTTACCACACCAGCGCGGTTCTCGGTGTATGCTTCATGGGGCTCATCGCCCGCCTGATCTACTTGCAGGGATTTGAAAATCGTCTCTTTGACCTGAAGGCTCAAAACCAGCACAAGGTAAGCATGGTGTTGGAACCTCGCCGAGGCGAAATTCATGACACCAAAGGCCGACTTCTGGCGATGAGCGTGCCCACGCGCACGGTTTATGCAATACCCGCCGAAATCAAGGATCCCCGTAAAGCGTTTGCAGCCATCGCATCCATAACGTCTCTTGCCCCCGACGTATTGGCAAATATCGAGGCGGGGAAAAACTTTGTGTACGTGAAGCGTAAGTTGGAGCCCGACTTGGCCGATCGCATCAAGGCACTGGGGCTCAAAGGCATTTATTTTCAAGAAGACAGTCGGCGCAGGTATCCGAAAGGGGAATTGCTTGCCCACGTGCTAGGTTTTGTTAACGTGGACGATGATGGCATAGATGGCCTGGAGCTCAGTCTCAACAAGCTCTTGAAAGGAAAGCCCGGGATGCGCTCCACGGAACGCGATGCCACGGGCCGGGAAATCATGCCGCTGCGGTCGCAAGATATTTTGCCTAGTGACGGCTGCAATGTCAGCCTCACGATAGACGAAGTGATACAGCATATCACCGAAACAGAATTGGCTGCGGCCTGCGTAAAATTTAATCCCTCGAGCGCCTCGATTCTGGTGATTAATCCGCGCAACGGAGATATCTTGGCTATGGCCAATCATCCTACTTTTGACCCCAACAATCCGGGAGGCGCTGCGTCGGCATCGAGGCGCAATCGCATTATCACGGATTTTTTTGAACCCGGTTCCACGTTCAAGATGATTACTGCCGCAGGCGCGTTGAACGAAGGACTCGCGCGATTGACCGACATCTATTATTGCGAAAACGGGAGTTACAAGACGGCCGGCAAGGTGCTGCACGATTCTCACCCCTACGGCAACTTGACGTTCCAACGTATCGTGGAAGTATCCAGCAATATCGGTATCGCGAAAGTCGCCGCGAAATTGGGCGAGACGAAACTCTACGATTATATCAAGCGATTTGGATTCGGCGCGCAGACGGGTGTGCCGCTGGCGGGAGAGGTTTGCGGGATTTCCAGGCCGCCTAGCCGTTGGTCCAAATTGTCTATCACGCGCATTCCGATGGGACAGGAAATAACGGCCACGCCACTGCAAATGGCTATGGCGTATGGCGCGGTGGCAAACAAGGGAGTTTTGATGAAGCCGCGCATTATCAAAGAAGTGACCGATACGAACGGCAAAGTCGTGCAAGATTATCCGGTGACCGTGATACGCAGGGTCATGAAAGAGGATGCAGTTCCAAAGTTGATCACGGCCTTGAAAGGCGTTGTGGACGAGGCAGGCACGGCCCAGAGGGCAAAGGTGCAAGGGTATTCGATTGCGGGCAAAACGGGCACG
>CAZOWS010000009.1:0-3229 GCA_964583365.1 uncultured Actinomycetota bacterium | reverse complement strand
AGGTATGCCGCCCGCCACTGCTGCAATGGCGGGCCGAACCGCGTCCCCTGAAAACAATTCCCCTTGCCCCGCTCAACCAATGGGCGAAGGGTTGGGTTTTACAGGTCGCATGTCATTGTGAAATCAAACGAGCTTAGCTATACTATCGCCGCCATGCATATAAAAGACATGCTCCAACGAGACGGCAGAACATTTTCGTTTGAGTTTTTCCCGCCCAAAAGCCCGGAAGGGGAAAGTGCTTTGTTCGCCACGATAGCAGAGCTCAAACCCCTGAAGCCTTCGTTTGTCTCGGTGACCTACGGCGCGCTTGGCAATACACGGGGCAAGACCTTCGAAATCGTCGAGCGGATAAAAAAAGAACATGGCATCGAGGCCATGGCACATTTGACTTGCGTGGCCTCCAGTCGGGGCGAGATGCGAGATATCTTAGAGGACTTAAAAAACAGAGGGATCGAGAACGCGTTGGCTTTGCGCGGCGATCCACCCAAGGGCAGCACGGAGTTTATGACGCCCAAAGACGGCTTTGCCTACGCGGGCGAGCTCGTCGAAGACATCCGCGCGTTCGGTGGATTCTCCATAGGCGTGGCGGGTTTTCCCGAAATGCATCCCGATTCCCGGGATCGCAAGAAGGACTTGTTCTACTTGAAGAAAAAAGTGGATGCGGGCGCCGACTTTGTCATCACGCAACTTTTTTTCGACAACAAGCTTTATTTTGATTTTGTGCGCGATGCGCGGCTGGAGGGCGTGGCGGTGCCTATTATCCCTGGCATCATGCCCATCACCGATTTCAATCAACTGGAAAAGTTCACGACGATGTGCGGCGCCTCCATCCCCGAGGTTGTGCGTAGGGATTTGACGCCTTTGAGGGACAATCTCGACGCTGTCTATCGCTACGGCGTTGCGTACGCGACGCGTCAATGCCAGGAACTGCTGGACAATGGCGCCCCGGGTCTACATTTTTACACGCTCAATAAATCCCGCGCTACGCGCGAAATTTTTCTCAACTTAAAAATCAAGTCTCGTTAGACGTAAGCCATTCCGCGACCAGAGGGTAAATCTCCTGACTGGCGGCGGGACTGATGAACGCGTCGTTGTGACCAAAATCTACCGAAAATCCGCCCGCGCGCCCGTAGACTTTGGAATCCTTTTTCTGCGACGAGACATTGCTCATTAAGAAATCCAAATCGTCGCGATTGACAAAGGAATCCTTAGCGCCCGCAGAGAAAAAAGCCGGTGCGCTAATGTGCTTGGCCCCCGCCGTGTAGTCCACCTTATTGTCCGTCGAAGAGTATTTGCCGCTGTTCGACAGCGTCATGTATTGCCCGAGCACACCCATCGAAGGCGTGTCGCTGCCAATGGCGTTCAGCTGTTCGACGATGCGCGAATCCGCGTTCGCGGTGTTGAAAAACATTTTGTAATTGGTGTCCTCGCTCATTTGTCTGGCCGTGGACAAATCGCTCACGTCGCCCCTCATTTCTAAAAGACGCTGCGCCTGTAAATTCTGCAATTGCCGCATGAGCACTGTCCCCTTTGTCATCGTCAATTGCGATCCCGCGGTAAAGATCGAGGCAATTTTCTTGTTCGCATCGGGCGTCTGCGTCAAATAGCACAGTAGAATATTGCCGCCCATGCTGTGCCCGACCCAATGCGCCTTTTTCTTCCCTGTTTTTCCCCGGACGAAATCAAGAATCGTTGGGACATCCTTCAGGACGTAATCGTCGTAGGTCCAATTCATGTATTTGGGATCTATGCTCGCATTTTTTAATTGCGCCTGCCCTATCCCCTGCACCACCTTGACAGCCCCGAACAGCATGCCCAGCGGATCGTCTTGTGGATTCTTGCCCATCATGCCTGCAGCATCCGCGCCAACCCGACCCAACTTATACACCCATTTACTACCCGTACCCGAACCACGCAAGGACGGAACCCATACGTCAAATCCCTGAGAGCTCAGCGCGCTCGGTAAATGGGCATTGGAATCCAACATCCAAAAATTATTGTTGTAGCCGAAACCATGGCAAAGAATCACCGGATACGCATGAGGGGTGGAACCCGGCGCCGGCGCAAAATGCTCGACTGCAATTTTCCAGCCGTCGGGCGTCGTGGCGTAGAGTGTTTCGCCTTTAGGCGTTGCCTCCCTCTCACCCGAAGATCCTCCTCCAAACGGCCACAACCCTTCCGCATGCAGGACAGCACCATTCGCCAAAACCAACAAGCAAGCAACCGTTAATCCTAATCCACGCAAGAAATTTTTTATCGCTCCCATAGAAATGCCTCCGTCTAGCGCCTGTGCTATCATGTCTCGATGCAAACCAAGTCCGACGATAAACCCGATGCTTGGATAGTGATTTTGGCCTACGCGGCCATTCGCTGCCTCATGCCGCTTTTGGGGCGATTGCCCATGCGCCTGCTCTACCCTGCTTCGCGCGCATGCGGAGCGTTATGCTATCACATACTCCGCCGCGACCGGGAACGAACCACGCTCAATTTCCGCCTCGCATTTGGCGACTGCTTGAGTCCACGCAGACTGCAACTGCTAGTGAAGGGATCTTTTATTCATCTGGGCATGATGGCAGCAGAATGCCTGCATTTGTTCACAAAGCCGGACGGGCGCGTGTGGGAACGGATTCAATTGGAAGCATCAGAAAATCTCTCGGGAGCGCTGGCCAAAGGCCACGGCGCGGTCGTCTTCACGGCCCACTTCGGAAATTGGGAATATCTGGCTGCAGGCCTTTTTCACAATGGTTTCACGGGACTCGTACTCTCGCGCAAAATTCGCTCGCCCAGATTTCAACGCCTCGTGAAACAGTGGCGCGACCGGCTGGGAATATTGGAATGGAACACCGAAGAATCCCCGCGTGCCTTGCTGACTTGCCTGAAGAAAAATTTATGCATCGGAGTCCTCAACGATCAGGATATACGCCGAGCGACGGGCGTGTTCGTGGATTTTTTTGGGATTCCCGCGTTCACGCCACGTTTCGTCTCGGAGATATCCTACAAAACACTTGCGCCGATGGTCCCCTGCCTGGCGATTCGCAGGAAAGACGGCCAACACATCATTAGAATTTCCCCGGGCATAGAACCCCGCGAGGGCGAAGCAAAGGACGCGTACGTGCAACGATCCCAGCAAGAATACGCAACGCTGTTGGAAACAATGATTCGTCGCCACCCCACACAATGGGTATGGCTGCATCGCCGCTGGAAAACAAGACCTTGGGAACGCGCGATA
>CAZOWS010000008.1:0-3017 GCA_964583365.1 uncultured Actinomycetota bacterium | reverse complement strand
TCAAGGACCGGTCTATCGTCCGGAATTCGTAGTATTGGTGTTCACTCATGCCGCTATCGGATATCCCGGCAGAATTTGACGATGACCGCTGATTAACTTGTCGTGGTGCGCGGTGTTTCTTTAGCTTTCATCATGGGATGTCCTTCCATTCCCTCTTTACGAGGTCTTGGAGATAATTTTCCGAAACGATTTTTGGTAAGATTTTCAATAGTATAGAAGTCCTAAAAAGCTGGGAGTGAAGCGCCAATTTGTCGGAGTCATCCAACTGTTTGATGCTGCCCCTCTTTTTGAGTTCCGGTAAATACTGATAGATATTCTTGATGCTGCAATGTGCATCTATCTCGGATTTAGTCAGAGGGCGTCCTGCAACAGCCAAAATATCGAGGATTGATTCCTTGGCCGTCGGCTTGCCTTGAAAATTATACATATCCGCAAAATCTTTCCTTTGAAGTTCTAATGCCGTTCTGTGAAGCGCTTTTGCCCAATCATCGTTGCCCACAAAATCATCCTTGTCCTCATCTAAAAGATTATGTCCTAAGAGTTGGATCGAGTGCGGATATCCTCCCGTGGCAATGATGTTCTTTTTCAACGCCTCTTCATCCCATGTGATTTCAACTTCTTTAAACCCCTTTCTTAGAACTTCCGAGGCTTCCTCCAGCGGCATTACATTCAATCTAATGGTATCGAACTGCCGACGCGCAGACTGGTCCCCTGAGAAAAAATTTGTCGCCTCGTCCTCATATCCAAGCAAGAGAAAGGAAATGTAGCCCAATTCTTTTACATCCAGCGTAGTGTTTATTCCCCGGAATAGCTGCGCGCACAGATTCGGGTCCGAAACGTTTTGCATTTCATCGATGATGATCAAGACACCATCTTTGACGCGTTCGCCGCAGTTTGAAAGGCCAAGCGCATAGACAATGTTTGATAATATGGACACCAACTGATCTTTTAAGGCTGCGGAGGCCTTCTCCTTTTCATTCTTCCCTAATTCCAAGGAGAAGGATCCGATCGTAAATTTACCGTTTTTAAATAAATCCCCGAGCTTCGAGCCCAGCACGTCAGCAGCGCTCTTCGGCAACAGATCCGTCAGCTCATTTAAGGAAGATTGGAGAATACTGCTGATGGGTTGATCTTTCTCGGCCGTGTAATACGCCGTCAGAAAATTCAGATTCCCAAGTTTTTCATCATTAGTTTCCGCGATATGTTTCACGAGCTTCGCCAGGGCGGTTTTCCCGATTCCACACTCCCCGTATAGAAAAAAACTGGAGGGCATACCCCGCCGTACTTGTTCCAATTTTCTAATAATGCGTAGAATGTATTCGGATCTTCCCACAAAAAGGTTCGTGGCTACTACCGAATTGGGATTGAAGGGGTTGTATTTCATCGGTTCGTCATATCCTCCATATTTTTCTTATAGTTTTACATAGAAAGTAGGTTTATTACATAGTTTATTCATATATAAATCAATACTTTCATATATTGCGCATAGGCTTATAAAAAAATACGCATTTCTTTCACGGGCTGCGTGGGTTCTTCTTCTCTTGCCGTTGTCCGGGTTTTCCGGCATTGAACTGTTCCTCAATTGCCGCCAGATGCGTCATGATCGTAGCAAACGGCGGGGGCGGGACCATGAACATATCCGCCATACCCCGGTAATCCCTTTCAAGCTCCGAAAGCCGTCCACGAAGTGGTGCAAGACGGAAGCTGCCGGGCACGGCCGTGTCATAATGCGCCCATGCCGAACGAAAAAATGACTGCTTGTGTTCCCTAACGCGGTTCAACAGGTCAATATCCGCCAAGGCTCGTTCTCCGGCGGTGTTTCTAGTCAAGCAATATAGGTCATAGTAGTGGCGAGAGATGCCCAAGGGCGTCGGTTTGTCTGCGGGCCGGTGATATTCGGCATGCAGAATCGTCGCTTTTTCCCAAAAGGTTCTTTCGGCTTCCAAGGCAACAACCGAACAGGATGCATCACGGAACAAATCCGGAAAGACTTCCGCCAAGAGCGGTGTGATAGTGTGTGTACCCACCGGCCGTTGGTCGTAGAGTGCGCCAAATTCGAGTTTCACCTGCGGTCGCAGTGATCCCGTTGACCTTCCCGCACGTGGATAGGCGAACAATAATACGGGCGAGTGTGTCGCAGAATCCACTTCGAACAATAGCGCAGACGCTGAAACACCAGGCAGGTACTCCGCCACGCGCCTTGCCAGAGCCGGCATGAACCGATTCCCAACGGTCTCGATACAAGCCGTCTCAAGGACCTTGATGCGCTTGTCGAATCCCGACCGGCTGGCTGCGGCATCGGGGCGCGAATCGCCTTTGAATCCAAGCCAATCTGGATCCACGGCCAAATCAATGTCCTCCGAAAATCGATGAATGACGCCGAAAACCTTCGAAAGAGATGTGCCTCCCTTGAACACCAGATGATCACCCAGTAGGGTGTCGGTAAAAATCAAGCGCAGCAGCCAGCAAACCCAGAAATCCTTCTCTACGATATGGGCCGCGATACCAAGCCGTTGTCCCGTTTCTTCAAAAGCGGCAAAAAGTTCCCGGTTAGGTCTTCTGGATAAATCAAGCATTCGATGACATCCCTTCGCCTGCCTTTATCAACCACACGTGCATCCATGCAGGCGCGTGAACGCGGTCTTTGACCAAACATTTTTTTTCCTTGGCACTCAACTTCTTCCTCAGAATATCAACGTAACGGGACGTCATCCTATCCTTCCCGATGAACTTGAATGCCTGAATAACAGTTCCGCTGATGCGGCCGGCCGTCGCCATATTACGAGGGGTTGTGCGCTTTATCCTGATCTCCTGGACGCCGATTTTCACGCGCCGGGATGCACCATCCGTCAGGTAGACAATCCTTGCCGGCACCTGTTCGGACAAGCCCAGCAGGTTGGCCGCATAGGCCCCAGATGGCTGCATTCGTATGGCATCACGTGAAGATAACGCACGGGCCACAGCATCCGGGCTAGGCGAAAGCACGCCCAATTGCGCATCTTTGCGGGGATAATCAA
>CAZOWS010000007.1:0-22853 GCA_964583365.1 uncultured Actinomycetota bacterium | reverse complement strand
TAATTCCAGAAAAATCTGAAAATCCGTCGCCTCACAATTCGCGTTGGGTTCGATCTCGATATCCATCGATTAATGTTTCCGTATATCCATTGCGCTCATTTTTTTCAGGTTATGGGTTATTGAGGGACACACTCCCCATTTATAAAGCTAAATGGGGGTATGTCCCTCAATAACCCCATCGCTCGCGCACGATTCTCTCCGCTCGCGCGAAAATCAATTTGTCTATGGCCAATCCGATCCCGACTATCACGATCATGATCGCCACGACTTGGCTCATGTCGTTTAATTCCCGACCCATTTGCAAAAGATGTCCGAGCCCCATGCTCACGAAAAGCAATTCCCCCGCCATCAGCGCGCGCCAGGCAAACGACCATCCCAATTTCATTCCCGTCACCATCGAGGGCAGAGCGGCGGGCAAAACCACGCGTGTGACCATGTCCCAGCGCGAGAGGCCCATAGTCTGCGCCGCGCGCACGTACAAAACCGGAATATTTTTTATGCCGCCGTCGGTGGCAATCGCGATGGACAAAAAAGCGCCCATCACGACAACAAATTGAATGGACATTTCCGAGATGCCGAACCACAAGACAGCCAGCGGCAACCAACAAATACTCGGCAGCGTCTGCAACCCGCCGATCAACGACCCCACGGTTTCATCCAGCAGCTTCGAGCGCCCCACAACCACGCCGATAAAAATGCCAGCCACCAGTGAAATCGAGTACCCGATCACGATGCGCTTCAAGCTCACCCCCACCGCAATCAGAATACTATGATCCGCCAACCCCGACCACAACGTTTCCCCGACAGCCCCCGGCGAAGGGAAAAGATAAGGCGGCCATAAATGCAATGCGCTCACACCCCACCAACCGGCGAGCAGTAAAAGATAAAAAACAGTTTTTCGCATCCAGCTTGTCATACGACCCTCAATATGTTCCTGTCATTCATAAAAAAACCTGTCATCCTGAGCAAAGCGAAGGATCTCGCTTTTACCTATCTAGATCCTTCACTTCGTTCAGGATGACCATGAGCTTGCGATGACAGCGCCTATATACCCCCACCCAGAGATGTATCTAACGTCTGCAAAATGTCCGCACGTGTCAGCGACCAATTCTGATCCACTTCTTCCTTGAGAAATTTCTCCACCTCTTCACGCAGCGAAGCTCCTATCCACTGCGCGTAGCGAATCGTGTTAGGGTCGTTGACATCGCGGGGATGCGGCAACTCGATGCGATATTCTTTTTTGATGCTGCCAGGGCGCGCGGTGAACACGAGAACGCGATCGGCCAGTCGCACTGCCTCGCGCACGTTGTGCGTCACGAACAGAATGGTTTTTTTGGTCATCGCCCAAATTTCCTGCAATTCTTCGTGCAGGATATCCCGCGTCTGCGCGTCAAGCGCCGCAAACGGCTCGTCCATCAGCAACACTTGCGGATTGAGCGCGAGCGCTCGCGCAATGGCCACGCGGCTTTTCATCCCTCCCGATAATTCATGCACGTAGGCCTTCTCGAAACGCCCCAAATGCACGAGCTGTAAAAAATAGCGAGCGATTTCACGACGGCGTATGGCATCGGGAATTTGCCGCACAAGCCCAAATTCGACATTCTTGATGACATTGAGCCATGGAAACAACGCGGGCTCCTGAAAAATCACCACGCGATCCCGGCCGGGCCCGGTCACGGGCTTACCATCCATCAGGACAGAACCCTGCGTCGGCTTATCCAACCCCGCAACGATATTGAGCAGCGTGGATTTGCCGCAACCCGACGGTCCGACAAAACACAAAAACTCCCCCTCCTGCACGCTCACGTTCGTGTCAGCCAGAGCCACGACGGAGCCGCGCTTGGAATTAAATTCGCGGCGAACGTTTTCTATTTGAATTTTCATTGCCACCAGTTCGGATCCACCATGTGCTGACTGAGCTGCAAAATCGCTTCGAGTATTTCCAAATGAAACAAGCCCTTTAGATCCTGCTTTGTTCTACCCAAAAAACCTAAATCGAACGCGGCCAGCGCACTCCGCTTAAAGGATCCGACAATAGGATCCACGTTAAACTGCAGCCGTGAAAACGCGCTTTGTAACACGCCTTCCGGCAGCGGCTTTCCCACTTCGCGCGAGAGTTCTTCGTTGAACGTTTTCATCGCCTCCGCGCCATGCGCGACCACCCAATGCGTTAATTCCACGTGCGCCGAAATCCAGTCGGAAACAATTTTTGGATGCGCATCCAAAAAGTTCTTGCGCACGACGAGAACCGTCGTCGCGTAGAACCCTTTTGTTTCAGGCCACAAACTGGACTCTTCGAAGAGAATTTCTCCGCCGGCCTCCTGCACCAGCCGGCTCACCCAGGGTTCTACCGTCCAGGCGCCATCGAGCTGACCTTTAACAAACAGCGTCAACTGATCCGCATGGGCGATAGGCAAAACCGTAACCGTGCCACCTTTTTCCTTGGATTTCAGTCCGGCTTCGCGCAACCACTCGCGCAGCGCAATATCCTGCGTGTTGCCCAATTGCGGCGTCGCGATTTTTTTCCCGCTCAAATCCTGCGGACCTTGAATGCCTGAACCTTTGCGCACAACAAAAGCCGCCCCACCGCTCGCAGCGCCAGCAACCACGCGCAATGCCTCCCCCTGCGATCTCACAAAACCATTGATCGCAGGACCGGGACCAACATAGGCTATGTCAATACCGCCGCTCATCATCACCTCGATGATGGACGGCCCGGCGTTGAACGCTTGCCATCGGAGAACGACTTCTTTCCCCAGCCTATCGTCGAACCATTTTGTCGCGCGCCCAATCACGGCCTGCGCATGCGTCACGTTGGGCATATGCGCAACGCGGACTACAACCACGGAATCGGCATCCGCAGAAATCTTGTTGTCCTTTGCCCCGGGACGAAGCCAGGCAATAGCAGCAATCACGGCCACGAGAATGATAATCTCGATCAGAATATTCTTACTAATTCTCATTGTCTTCTATTCTCCATCCAAAGTTTTTGGTAACTACTCATGTCCCTCTCCTTTGTAAGGCTTTCGTTAGATACCAAAGAAAAGCCTATCACAGGGTGTCTACGGTGGAGGCTAGGTGGGGTAGAGCATGGATTAACCACGCTACCTCCCGACAGTTTCTACCGCGCTTCGCTTGCTCCTTAGAGATCTGAGCAGTTACATTTTTTGTTATCTAAATGTAATACATCCTGGAATACGATTGCTTCAACTCTTCGGACCTTCTACAAATATCCCAAAGACTTCGATGATCCAATATCGCGCTGCAGCTATTGCGAATGTCCAAAAGCGTGCTGTACAGTCCTGCATGGCGCTGGGATTTTTCCATCAGCGTTTCGAGTTCCTCTTTGCTACCGAGAGGGCCAAGCGGCCCTTCCAAAAATCGTATCACGTCACCCAAAATAATTTCGCGCGGGTCACGCGTGAGTACAAAACCGCCCCGATTGCCGCGCAAGCTCAGCACAAATCGCCCGCGCCGCAAAAGCATAAATATCTGCTCAAGAAATTTCACGCTAGTCTCCGTAGCTGCGCTTATATGCTTTAAGGTAAGAGGCTTACCCGGATAGGCCCACGCGAGCTCCATCAAAGTCCGAATCGCCTGCTCCCCTCTCTTGGATATCTTCATTATACGATCATCCCTATCAAGATAGTCGTATTAAAAAGCATATACCGCTGCTTGTCAATAAAAAGAACAAAGGGAGAGAGAGAATTTAGGGACATGTAACAAATTCGATTTTGAATTTGGTACGTGTCCCTAAATTCCCGCGACTGGGAATTCGGGGTTACGGTGTCTGTCCCTCGAATTACAACGAAGAAGCAAGCGGAGAATTGTGCAGCAGTAGCAATTGCGGCACAAGCCCACGACGGGCAAACGCGAGCGCTTGGGCATTCTCCGCTGTGAGCAAAAGCCGAGCGCCAGCTTGTTCATGGGCGACGATCCGATGGGCTATTCTTTGCGCTTGGTCTCTGGGAATAATCTGCTCGGTTTGGATCTGTTCTGACAGGAGGGGTTCGGTCACTTCGTGATAGATAAAGTCTGCCAATTCCAGGACCGCTTGAGGGTCGCCTTTGTTGTGCCGCTCGAAGAGTTCTTCCAAAAGATTCCAGGGAATATAGCCGCTGGCAATGCCCCGGCCCGAGCCGCCTGACCCATAATGGCCGTCGTTGGGGAGGCCCGCCACTGCCACAATCCGGGCATCGCGCAGTTTCTGTTTGAACGGATAACGCGCATCGTCGAGCACGATCTGCTTGGCCGCACGGACAAATCGAGTTAAGTCCGCCAGTCCCTTCCCCCCTTGATCTTCTCTTCCCCTCTCCCTCACTGGAGAAACCCAGGGTTCTTCTTTTCCCCTCTCCCTCGAGGGAGAGGGCCAGGGTGAGGGGGTAAGCCTTCCCATCCCGAATCTTCCATACGCCGTCGCATCGCTCGCCCCGACATCCGCCACCAAGTACCCCCCCGTGTCGTCAAATACCTTCTTGATGACAGGATTCATCTCCTCCTGCGTCGCAATGTCCAGGTAGGCCTTAGTTTTTTTGCTTCTCCTGACTTCTGATGTCTGTCCACCATCTTCCGGTTCAAGGATATCCGCAGGAAATTCGGGGACATGACCCAATTTCGATTCTGAAATTGGGATCGTGTCCCCAGAATTTACATCCTGGCCAATGGCCTTAACAAGGAACATCTTCTTCGCTTTGGCGTATTGGCGAATCGTCCGGGTCATGGGATCATCGGCGCTGCCAATTTCCTTAAGCATCGCATCCAACTCTGAAGCGTCTTGCGCCTTGTCAACCTGCTGGATCAACAGCTTCGCCCCAAAATCGTATGATTCCAATAAAGGCTTGGGTATCTGTTCTTCCAAGGTTTTTTCAGCGTCGAATTCAAGTTGGGGTAAAAGGGTTTGCATGGACTGCAATGTTTTGCGAAGTTCTCCACGCAGCTTGGGAAGAGTTCGAACGTTGTGCCAGAGATAATGAACACCCGCTTTTCCCAAAAGAGCGCTCCAAGCAACCGGCCATAGAAAGAGCTGCATTATCAATCCCGAACATACCGAAATGAGAGGTATCACAGACATCCCCACCGCGGACCATAGCCCTAGACCAATCCACCAGGAAATAAGAGCAGATATCTCGTAAGGAAGAGCGTTCGAGAATAATTCTCCTCCCGGCCAAAAGGTTAAAAGATAGTAAAGAGATGTCAATGTAGCAACTATGAACACGCTACTCTGCACAGGTTCAGCTATGGTGTACAAGGGTAATAGATAGTTGATAATCAATGACATCTCCCTTTGTGTTTGATCAAGATTCAACCCCGTCCTTAATGTACGGGCATCATCTTCCGAACGGAAGCGGAGATGTTGTTTCCATTCCTCCGGAATCAGGATAGGGGGTGTTGATAATTCTTTACTCAGTTCCTGATGGCAAATCACCAATTCCTTCACCGCCACCACCTTTTCAGGCGGTTTCTGGAGCATGGCGCTCCAAACGTAGTTGGCTATGGCATAAAGGTCTCGAGGCTCTTTTAAGTCTCTGGTCGCAGCGTATTCCAAAAACAACGGCATAAAACCTTCCGGCGGATTCTCCATTTTCAAGGATGCAAATAATTTTTCAATGGCACCCTGCCTTGCAGGTGTCCCAGGCTTGGTCGTTATCAACAACTCCTGCCACTCATCAGCCAACTGAATCACCCACCAATCGGCCTGCATTACGTCCACTGGCTTCGTAATATAGACCGCGAGAGTCACCATATTCTGTCTGCCAATAGCCTGTAAAGCATTTCCATCGCTTATTACCTGATCCCATATTTCAACTTCAGGATCCAAGTGGGTAGCCATGCGCCGGAGCAAATCTTGGTAATTTGCAGATCCGATAGCAATTTCGACATCCACATGCTCTCCTTGGAAGGGATGCTTGCCACGATGCTGCATGGTGCCTTCAAAACGCAAATCAAAATTATCCAGCACGCTGCGGCTGCGATACAGGCCCGCCAGGCGCGGATACTTTTGTCGAATCAAGGGCAAGAGATCTCGCAGATGGCGATTGGATTTCATGAATGCCGCTGCAACGACGGCGCGTGGGTCCAGTTTTTCTGGATAATACGTAAGTCCCGCTTCAATGAATCCTGCAACGCGCGCGTATGCCCCATCCCGCACACCGCGCAAAATGAAATCCGTCTGTTCCTCTCCCGCGAGACATTGCATTGCCAAATTATCCATTTCATCGCCGCGCCATTGGGGCGCCTGGCTCAGCAGGGTGTTATTCCAATCTCGTAGCATTGCCCTGAACCCACGCCACCACGGCTGCAGAACGGCCCCGGTGTGTGTCCAATACGCCTGCGCGAAGGCGTCGGGATCCATGTCATGGGCCTTTCTTAAAAAATCCATATTGAAACGGTCGAATTCCTCCGGTGTCATTCGCCACTCCGCCGGCGTGCTTGTCTGACAATTGCGATTGGCCATCGCAATCAGCGCAGGAATCACCCGTTTGTCTCCAAGCTTGCACAACCTTTCTACGTGACTTTCTATCTCATGTGCACGGTGCCGCACGGCAAGAAAAAGCAAAAGATCTCCCGTCCAATCGGTCAGACACAATCTTTTTTCCTCCTCCGTCAACTCGGACCGAAACAATTTTCCAGTCTTGTTATACGTAAACCAATCCACCATATCCACCATGCCTGGCTGGGCGCACAAGGCATCGTGCAGTTCCATGGCTACGCCGTAGTCGGGGTGTGAACTTTGGCTGTCCAATATCTTTCTAAAAAGTTCACTGCCTCCTTGTTCGGCCAACGCACCGGATATCATGGCCCGGACAATATTCGCTCCCTCCCTACTCGCCGACGCGCCGGCTTCCAGCGCCCGCGCCTGGAGCGCGCCAAAACATTCCATCGTCCAGATAAACACATTTTCCTTTTCCTCGGGACGCGCGTATTGATTGACCTCGACAAAAAATCGTGCGGCCAATTCCGGGCGGACAAGGGGCAAAAGACTCGCGAAGGCCTTGATAGAGGCCTCTCTAACCTGTTTGGAAAAAAGAAGCTTTCCCTTGAGCGATTGCTTATCTACGAACGGCAAAAGCTGAAGCGCCCTCAGGGGTGGGAGCTTGGCCAAAAGAATAAATGCCGCCTGCCGATGGGCTTCACTCACAGCGGGCATGGTTTCGTCCGCCACACCTTTCTTTCGCTTGTCCCCGCGCAGCGCGTCGGCATACACCGGCTTCATCAGCCCCACCAGATAATCAACCAATTCTTCATTCGTGGTTAGTTGAATGGGGCCCACATTGACAGGATTTTCCCGTGACGGGATCTTGGAGATGGGTAAAGCATAAAGCGTGTCCATCGCCTCCACCTGCCGGCCCACCACTTCTGCGCCTGCGTGAACATCCAACTCTTTCAACACCCAGGATTTCTTAAAAGACAGGTACGCTTCTATGCCGAACGGATACAGATCTTGATCGGAATATTTTTGGACGCTCTTTTTTCCCGTGACGGGATGTTCAACTTCGTATGTTCGTGGTTTTAAACACCGCCGCAGAATTGCATCGGCTACCTCCGCGCCAAAGCGTATGTCGGGCCGCGCAACCATGCGCTGAAGAATCCGGCTGGCGATCGCCCTGCCACTGCCGTCTTTGCTCGACAAACACACGGAACGCAGGACATCGCATGCCCAAACCAGCTCGTCCGAATCCAACTTGGGCACGGGCGTGAAGGGATGCCGGACATCCCGTTCCCATTTAGGCGCTTCCCCTATCGCAACGGCTGTCGCCAGCAAATACGCTGCTGTGTTTTCGTTCATGTGGCGTAGCAGTTTGCCGGTATCGCCTATTTCCAACTCTCTTAACAAGATATTGCAGGTCTCGCGCGCGTGATTGGCGTCCTGGGTTCCCAGCGCGATAAGTTTTACGGCTTCGTTGTATCTGCCGTTGGCGCACAACCCGCGCACCTGAAAACCCATAGCATGCCTGCGAAGCATAGAGACGTCTGCTAATGCTGTTGTTGCGGATGTAGAGGCCTGTTCGGGCGATTTAGCCGCTATCACTTGCGTCGTATCTGCCGCCATAATCGGTTGGGCTGCCGGGGCTTCCTCTTTTAGCACAATCCTTATTTTCCCAGCCACACGCACCAACCGCCACCCCATCCGGTCTAGCGCACCTACTGTCAATCCTCCCGCAGACTGCTCACCACGACTTTGTTCATATTTAGCCGGATCCACCTCATCCCAACTATTTTTCCCCTGCAGGGATTGAGGAAATCGGAAAATAAATTCAAATAGCGGTTTTTTGCGTAAAAATATTTCGTTGGCCTTGGCTTCATCCTCTCCCACCCCTTGCTCTGTCTGTACCAGAGCATCCAACTGTGCCAACACCTTCGGGGAGAAAATGCCGCTTAAAGCAAAATTGAACCGGATAAGCTCGTAGGTGCGCTTGGGCTCGTTCTGAATGAGGCGGATATAACTCACCTGGTGATGCAAAGTCTCGAAGAGGTCTGGAGGCCGCTTGCCGTCCTGATGGTCCTCTTGAAACACCGATCGTGGCGCGATGGCACAAACCGGTCCTGCCGTCGTGGTCACGAGCAAAGCAATGATCACGGCAAATGACACACACCGGACAAAAGATCCGCTGGCTCTTTGTCTTGTCATAACCTTCTCTTTCCAGCGGCACATGCCCTAACCGCTTGGTTTCACCATACATGCAAATTACTGTTTTGTCAAGGGTTGCGGCAATTTTCGAAAGATCGGCTTGACAACAATAGTAATTACTAGTATTATCTAGTAATTACTATTGTTATTAACAATAAGGGTAATAGTTTACCGCGGCATAGCTCGGGGACGTCATTCCCGCAGGCTTTAAGCGGGAATCCAGTTCCCGCTTAAAGCCTGCGGGAATGACGTGGAGGGCAAAACTGTTACCAATAAGGAGAATCCTCGCATGAACGTACAATTGGCGACAAGAATAGATTCCAAATTCAAAGCGGTACTGGACACACTGCACAAGGAAACTCATATTCCCATACGGCAACTTACAGAAACAGCCATCACCCTATTGGAAAAACATTACAGACAATTGCAAACGTCCTACAAAGGAACCGCTGTGGACAAAGACTTCATGCGGCTGCTCGATTACAGCTTCAAAAAACATGATAAAACGTACAGGAAACTTGCGGAATAATGATTTATCTGAGTTTGGAGCAAATTCTTTTCATTCATGAAAAGGGCATTGCACGTTATGGCGGAACGCAAGGCATTCGGGACAGAGAGCTTCTTGAGCTTGCCGTTGTAAGACCTCAGATGAGTGCCTTTGGAAAAGATGCTTACCCTACTTTATATCTAAAATCTGCAGCACTACTCCATTCCCTTGTTCAAAATCATCCTTTTCTCGATGGCAATAAACGCACAGGCTTCGGTTCCATGCACCTGATGCTATTGCGCAATGGATTTGATTTATCATCTTCCAGCGCGGCGGAAGTGCAGATGTGCCTTGATGTTGCCAAGGGTATTTTGAAGGTGGACCAAATTGCAGACTGGATTAAAAAGTACACTCGCCAGAAATAAAGCGCATGGAGTAAAACTTAACCCTTCGGAATGACTTCCTTGTTTTTCTTATCCAGCCATTTGCGCAGCGCGTCTTTGGCGCCGACTAAATGGCCTTTGGGGAGATTGTGATGCGCGGGTAGGACTACGTCGAAAGGATATTCCAAAACCGCCCAGGCGCTTTTGATTTGCTGATCCCAGTCATGCGTCCACGGAAATTTAGCCGGCAGGACAGAATCCTGGCGCGTGCCCATCAAATGATCGCCGGTAAAGAGAAATCCCGGAGTTTGGGAAAACAGCAGGCAGCTTGAACCTGGGCTATGGCCGGGCGTCGGAATCGCAGTGAGTTGCTCGGAAATCGGCGTCGGCTGATTGAACGTGATTTCCACCGTGCATCCTACTGCTTTTGCTTCCGCGGCATGCATCACGATCTTGGAGCTGAAACGTTTTTGAAATTCGCAGGCGTCCCCGATGTCATCCCAATGCGAGATAAAAATCCACTCGACGCCGCCGGCCATTTCCAGCGCATCGAGCAAATGCGGCTCAAATTCGGGAACATCCATCATCGCGTTTCCCGACTCCGTGCGAATGAAGTAGGAATGCGCCCCCCAAGTCTTTTCGGAGGGCGTTCCGCACGCGTAGATATTGGGAAATAATTCTTGTAGGGGCATACATTCTTAAAATTCTGGGACACGTACCGAATTCAAAATCGAATTCGTTACATGTCCCGAATTTTCCTCTCGCTAGGACAGTTACGCCATGTCGCCGATCATTTCATCGAGGCGCTTGCCTGCTGCGACCATCGGATAGCAGTTTTCTTCTTCTTCGACGACGAAGTCAATGACAACGGGAATCTTGGATGCCAAGGCCTTTTTCATGGCCGGTTCGACGTCTTCGTTTTTATCCACACGAATTCCCAAGCAGCCGTAAGCCTCGGCGAGCTTCACGAAGTCCGGATAAAAACCTTCGTGCGCGCCCTTCAGTTGCGGGTTCGGCGTGGTTTCATCCTTGAATCTCCCCATGTACGAATAGGAATAGCGCTTCTTGTAGAATAGCTCCTGCCATTGACGCACCATTCCGAGATAGCGATTATTCATGATCGCCACGATCACGGGAATATTCTCGGTGCTTGCCGTGGCCAATTCCTGAATGTTCATCTGAATGCTCCCGTCCCCCGAGATCACGACATGATGGCGATCCGGAACAGCCAGCTTTGCGCCTATCGCGCCGGGCAAACCAAAACCCATGGCCCCCAAACCGCCGCTCGAGATATACGTGCGCGGGTGTTTGTAATAATAGTACTGCGCAGCCCACATCTGATGCTGGCCCACGTCGGTTGTGATAACGGCTTCGCCCTTCGTTGCCTTGTAAATGCCGTCTATCGCGAACTGAGGCTTCAGCTTTTGGCTGGGCTTGAACGTGAGCGGATATTTTTTCTTCAGCGCGTCGACTTCTTTGATCCACTCCGGATGTTCTTTTTTCTTCACCGCGAGCGTCAACTCTTTGAGAACCTTTTTCACGTCGCCGACAATCGGGCAATCCACGCGCACATTTTTAGAAATCTCGGCCGGGTCGATCTCGATGTGGATTTTCTTTGCGTCTTGCGCAAATGTCTCCACTTTGCCGGTAACGCGATCGTCAAAGCGCGCGCCCACGGCGATGAGCAAATCGCAGGACTGAATCGCGTAATTGGCGTACGCAGCGCCGTGCATTCCCAAAAACTTCAGCGACAGAGGATCCGCTTCGTCGAATGCCCCGAGGCCCAAAATTGTCGTGGTAGTCGGCGCATTGATCTTGTGCGAAAAGTCTCGTAGTTCCTGCCATGCGCCGGAAGCAATGACTCCACCGCCCGCGTACACCACCGGGCGCTTCGCTTCGGCAATCATCTTTGCTGCCATCTCGATTTGCTTGGGGTCCGGATCCGCTTTGAATGTCGGCGGATTGTAGCCGCGCAAATTGATTTCTGTGGGGTACTCAAATTCGGTTTCAGCCGTTTGAATATCCACGGGAACGTCCACCAACACGGGCCCCTTGCGACCGGTATTGGCGATATAAAACGCGTGCTTGATCGTCGCGGCCAACTCGCGCACATCCTTAACGAGAAAATTATGCTTGGTGACAGGACGCGTGATGCCAACCACGTCGGCTTCTTGAAACGCATCGTTGCCGATCAAAAATGATTTGACCTGTCCGGTGATAGCAACGACAGGAATGGAATCCATGTTGGCCGTAGCCAAACCCGTCACAAGATTCGTAGCACCCGGACCGGATGTGGCGAGGCAAACTCCGACCCTGCCCGATGCGCGCGCGTAGCCGTCGGCCATGTGTGCAGCCCCCTGCTCATGCCGCGTGAGAATAAATCGAATACCCGAATCATACAACGCATCAAACGTGGGCAGAATGGCTCCGCCCGGGTGACCGAACATCACGTCCACCCCTTCTTTTTTCAAACACTCGATGATGATATTGGCGCCTTTCATTTTCATGGCTGCTCCCCTCTTTTATAGCCTTCCAAATCCAATAAAACCTTCTTAAATCCCAATGTTTTCGCGCCATCTACTATGGTCTGCCTGATATGCGCATCCGCGAACCGCGGCAGTTCAACCGGGGCGGCTTCTATTCTTACTACGTCCTCGTGAAATCGCGCGCGCACTTGCCGAAAACCTAAATCCTTCAAAATCTTTTCGCATGCCTCGACTTTGCCGAGACGCTGCGCATCAATCGCTGTCCCCGTCGGGAATCGCGACGCTAGACACGCGGCCTGCGGTTTGTCCCAATTGGGCAACCCCAGCATGCGGCTCACTTCACGAATGTCAACCTTTCCCATGCCAACCTCCAACAGAGGGCTGCGCACGCCGCGCTCTTTTGCGGCCGCAAATCCCGGGCGATGATCGCCAATGTCGTCGGCATGGCTTCCTTCCACAATGAAAGCGGTCCCCAAATCCTTGGCCTTGTCCAACGCCAGAGTGAACAACTCCGACTTGCAAAAATAACAGCGATTGGAAGGGTTGGCCGCGTAGAGCGGATTCTCCACTTCTTTGGATTCCACGATCAAATGCGTGATGCCGATTTTCTGCGCAATGGCCTTGGCCTCCGACAGCTCGCTCGCGGCCAACGAAGCGGAGAAAGCCGTGATCGCCACGGCCTTCTCCCCTAATTCGTCGTGGGCCACCTTCGCCAAAAGCGTGCTGTCGATTCCGCCGGAATAGGCTATCAACACCGAGCCCATCTCACGGAAAATCACGCGCAAGCGATCCAATTTGTCCAGCGCCGTAGCGACGCCAGTATTTTGTGTCAAGACTGCATTCATAATCTTTTTTCCTGTCATCCTGAGCGCTAGCGAAGGATCTACTCTGAAACGCAACGCAGACCCTTCGGCTGATGCCTCAGGGTGACATTATTAAAATATTCTCCCCTTCTTCTTTAACTACGTACGATGCTACCTGCGCCTGCGGATTCGTCGTGCCTGCACCCGTCGTAACGTCGTATGTCCAGCCATGCCACGGACAGGTCACGTCCGAGCCTTCCAGCGTGCCTTCCGCAAGCGGTCCGCCGCGATGCACGCACGCGTTGTCTATCGCGTGAATTTTTCCGTTCACATTGAACAGCGCAACCGCGCGACCGTTCACGGTCACGCAAGTCCCGCTACCGATCGGACAATCTGTTTTCTTTGCAGCAACAACAAAGTTACTTGTGTTTTCCATAATTATACCCCCACTGTAGAGCAGCTCTCTTTTTTGCTAGCAGTTTCAGCCTTGATAACTTCACGAATCTTTTTCGTGATCGCCATCGCGTCGTCGTATTTGCGCTGCCAAATGTTGCGGCCGAATATCAGCCCCGTTACGCCCGCACCTATCACCGCGCGAACTTGTTCGAGCAATTCGGCATCAGGGATTTTGCTACCGCCAGAAATCAACACCATCGTTTTTCCCGCCGATTGAACCACTTTGCGCACACCCTCTTCCATGCTGAGTTTTAGGGTGTTGTAGGGCTTGGGCGCCTTGGCATCCTTTTCCGCATTGGGCTTGGGAATGTTCACTTTCACGACATCGGCCCCGAGCTCGCAAGCAACACGCGCCGCGTAATCAATGGCCCAAAGGCTTTCCTTGCCGCCCTTTTCTTCAATATGTTTCCCGCGCGGATAGGCCCACATAATGGTCGGCATGCCATATTTCTCAGCTTCCTGGCGCACTTGGGAAAATTGAGCAAAATCCCTGTCCTGCGCGGACGACCCGACGTAGCATGTGTATCCAACCGCATCCGCGCCCAATCGCACTGCATCTAATACAGAGGACGTCATCGGCGAGAAGGAAGCATCGTCGGGCGGAACCTCTGTCTTACCGTTGAGCTTCAAAACCAACGGTACTTTGCCCGCGTATTTGGACATATATTTTTCGGCCAGGCCGACTTGAAACGCAATGGCCGAGTAATTACCTTCCAGTGCAATGCGCAGTTGATACTCGGGATCAACACTATCCGGATTGTCGAAGAAATCGCGGGGGCCATGCTCCAATCCCTGGTCGATGGGCAACACGACCATTTTGCCGTTGCCCGGTCCGTGGGCATAAAGAAGCCGATACAGCCTCGCCCTTTTACCCGCGCTCAAGTTCATATCGCATAATGTCAATGGTTTGCTCGTCGTCATTGTCGCTCCCTTTTTTTGTTCTTTCGATCGTTCCCTACGAAATTTCTACTTTTGGTCTTTTAAAATTCAACACGCTCACGCTCGCGGCTAGCTGTTGGGCCGCGGCCATGAAAGATTGGGCTGCTGCGCTCGTCGGATCAGACATGACTATCGGCGCACCGTTTTCCCCGCTTTGCATGATATTTCTGTTCAACGCAATGCGACCTAACAAAGGCATCGGAAATTCCGCCACGAGCTTCTCTGCCGCACCCTGCCCGAATATCGGTGTGGTTTTATGGCAATGCGGACATTCAAAATCGCTCATATTCTCGATAACACCCGCGACCGTCACGCGCATTTTTCCGACCACCGCAACCGCGCGTCGCACATCGGCCAACGCCACGTCTTGCGGTGTCGTCACGACCACGGCCGCACTGATCTGCACCATCTGAGAAAGCGACAATTGCACGTCGCCGGTTCCGGGCGGCAAATCAATAACCAGATAATCCAACGCACCCCATCGCACTTCGTTTACAAATTTCTGCATGATCCCGTGCAGCATCGGCCCGCGCCAAATCACGGGGTCCGAATCCTTCAGAAAAAAACCCATCGAGACAATTTTGATTCCAAAATTTTCAGCAGGCACCATTGTCTTGCCATCGGCTTCTATCGTGCATGTCTTGGATGCGGTCATCAACGGAACGCTGGGGCCGTACACGTCGGCGTCCATGAGACCCACTTTCGCGCCCATCTTGGCCAACGCCGCGGCAATGTTCACGGCCACGGTGCTCTTACCCACGCCGCCTTTGCCCGCACCAACCGCAATGATGTTTTTCACGTCCATCAACGGGGCTGTGGCTTGCCCAGCGACCACCGGAGCGGCCGCGCGCAAAACATCCGAGCCGAATTTCACTTCGACCTTCGTAACACCGGCTACGCCCATCAAGGCCGTGCGCGCCTCACCCTCAATCTGCGCCTTCAGGGGGCATGCGGGCGTGGTCAAGACGATAGTGAACGCCACGATGCCATCCTGAATTTTGACGTCCTTGATCATATTCAGCTTCATCAAAGAAGCGCCCAGCTCGGGATCCTTGAGAGTCCCGAGCACTTCCATCACGCGTTTTTCATCTAGTGTTGTATTGGTCGTCATTTAATTTTTCTTTCTGTCATGCTGAGTAATAATTGTCATCCTGAGCACATTCGGCTTCGCTCAGTGTAAACTCCGCGAAGGATCTAGGCAGATTCAAAGAAGATGCTTCGCTTCGCTCAGCATGACAATTACCGCTCAGGACAATTTCCCATATACGTTCTAAGAGTCGGTTCAAGCTCTGCCATTCTTATTTCAAAATCCCGAATCGCCGGGGACGCATCGCAGGTGTTGTTGACCTTGAGCATGCGCAATTGATCCAGCGTTATCGGCGGCGACGGCAGCAATTGCAGGACAGCGGCTTGCAACTGCATGAGCGGCATCGGTATCGAAAGCATTCTCCGTTTGCGCCCTTCTACTTGCATCAGGATTTCCATCAAATCGCGCATGCTGTAATCCTGAGGGCCGCCCAGCTCGTACATTTTTCCGTCGCTTGCCGGGTTATCCAACGCCCTAGCAAAACACTCGGCAACATCTTCAACCCAAATCGGCTGCAATCGGTTTACGCCGCCACCCACCAGCGGTATCACGGGCATGCATCGAATCATTCCCGCGAACATGTTCAAAAACTTGTCGCCAGGCCCAAAAATAATCGAAGGCCGAAAAATCGTGTACGGAAGTCCGCTGTAACGCACGTACACTTCGCCTTTCCATTTAGTCCTATGGTAATTGCTTTCGGCGTTGGCATGCGTACCCAGCGCGCTCATGTGAATGATTTTTTTTATGCCGGCTTGTCTCGCCGCATCCACCACGTTGTGCGTCCCGACCGCATGCACGGCTTCAAAAGTATTGCGACCCGAGGGGACAATAATTCCCACCAGGTGAATTACTTTTTCAACGCCTTCCAATGCCTTTATCAAAGACCGCTTGTCTTGAACATCCCCGGCAACCCACTCCATGGGGACCTTGTCCGCGCGCATCGGATTCTTAGGAAGTTGCCGCGCAAGACACCGCACACGCTGCCCGCGTGCCAGGCATTTCCTCACCACATGTTGCCCTACGAAACCCGAAGCACCCGTGACAAGTATCAACTGCCAGACCCTCGGTCAGACCATGTCACCCTGAGCACAGCGAAGGGTCTACACAGCCTAACAAGATCCTTCGCTTCGCTCAGGATAACAGGTAGTAGAGTTACCAATAAATTACAATTCAAAAGAAGTACCGCAGCCGCAACTCCCCTTCACTTTCGGATTATTGATCTTGAACCCGGCATCCATCAAACCGTCGGCGTAATCAATCTGCGAGCCTTCGACAGCCGTATCCGATTGAGCATCCAGCAAAACCTTCACGCCTTTTTCCTCGTAAACCTTGTCGTCGGCGTTGATCTGGTCGTCGAATCCCAATTCATAAGAAAATCCCGAGCATCCGCCCGCGACAACTTTCACGCGGAACGCCAAACCCGGTTTGCTTTCCGCGGCAATCAATTCCTTGATTTTAGAAGCCGCATTGTCCGAGATCGTGATCATGACCATTCCTCCAACACAGTGGTTAGCAAGCGTATGCCAAAACCACTGGCCCCTTTGGGCGTATAGGGCTTTTCGCCCTCTTCCCATGCAACACCCGCAATATCCAAATGAACCCACGGAAAATCGTCCACAAACTTTTTCAAGAACGCCGCAGCCGTGATCGTGCCGGCCTCGCGATTCCCAATATTTTTCATATCGGCAATATCACTTTTGATGGCTTCGGAATATTCATCCCATAGCGGCAATTCCCACGCGCGCTCGCGGCTATGCTCCGAAGCCTTTTTAATGCGCGCGATAAGTTTCTCGTCGTTGCCCAACATCCCACATGTCTGGGATCCTAGCGCCACCACGCAAGCACCCGTCAACGTCGCCAAATCAATGGCAGCCTTCGGATTGTAGCGCTTGGCATACGACAACGCATCGGCAAGAATCAGCCTGCCCTCCGCGTCCGTGTTGAGAATTTCGATAGTCATTCCGTTCAATGCCCTGTGCACATCACCGGGCTTCGTAGCACTGCCACTGGGCATGTTCTCGCAAGTGGGCACAAGTCCCACCACGTTGATCGGCAATTTCAAACGGGCCACCGCGTTGAGCGTTCCTATCACCGCAGCGCCTCCGCCCATGTCGTATTTCATTTTATCCATGCCTTCGGCCGGCTTTATCGAGATACCTCCCGAATCAAACGTGATGCCTTTGCCGACCAACACCACGGGGTTGTCCGAAGCTTTCCCGCCCTTGTATTCCAAAATGATGAAGCGCGGTTCTTCCACGCTGCCCGCAGCGACGCCGAGCAACGCGTTCATACCCAGTTTGGCGATCTCGGGCTTTTTTAAGATGCGGCAGGTGATGCCCTGCTCTTTGGCCATAGCGGCAGCCGCATCGGCCAAATTCGTCGGGGTCATTAGATTCGCGGGACTGCTCACGAGATCCCGGGAAAAATTCACGGCCTCGGCGAGATCCACGCCTTTGTCTAGCGCTTTACGCACTTCCACCTTGGGCGCAGCACCCGCAAAATAAATCTCCACGGCTTTCAGTTCTGGCTTGGGTTTTTCTTTTTTGTCCTTGCTTTTCAACTTGTCGTAGCGATAGAGACCCAGCAAAACGCCTTCGGCAAACGCGCGAAAGTTTTCGGACGACTTCCCAGGCAAGCGACTCAAAGAGTTTCCATCCCATGCCACCGCTTCCATGCCGATTTTCCTGGCTAGCTTCGACACGATGCCCGAAAGTTGGCGCAATCCATCGGCCTTGAAATCAGCCCTCTTGCCAAGCCCGGCCAGAATCAATCGCCGGGGCTTGAGCTTGCCCAGGGTCGGCACCACACAGGTCTCGTTCTTTTTTGCTTTGAAATCGTTGTCTTCGCCCGCAACGCTCTGGAGAATCGCTTTGAGCTCTTTATCCGCCGTAACAAATTTGGAGGTCTCCCCTTCAAAACAGGGCAAAACAAGAGCCTCGATGGATTTCTCCAAAGGCTGCTGTTGCATTATGTCTATTCGCATGATTCCACTCCTCTTGTGCCTATTATGAATGAAAAGCCTGTAAGTATATCACGATTACGGCCGTTGCTCATTCTCTCTTTTTTGAATTTTGATGCCTTGTTCGTCATCCAACCGCCGCTGATCCTTTAAAACATTTTTGGATTGCGCATTTCTTTTTTCGCCTGGGCGCTTGGACTCTTCCTCAACCATCTTTTCCGTTCGCAACCGCCTGTTTTCTTCCTGCGCCTTCAGCAATTCTAACCACTTCAATGACCGCTGCTGCTGAAATTCGAGCAATTGCTGCATTTGCTCGAACGAATAAAAACGGCCGCGATACTCGACAAGCCCCTTCTCGGCCACCTGGCGATATGCGTTGGCCCGCTCCTCGTGCACTTCATGAAGTACGCTGGCGATTTGTTTGCGCCGGTACATGCGCCACTTGGACTTGATCGCCTGCAATTGGTCGCGGCTTTGGGCCAGAAGCGCTAGCGTTTCGGTAAACCGTCTCTGGCGAGATTTTAATCGAGCTTGAATCAACATCTTTTGTGCGTCTTGCCAGGCTATGCGCGGATGCGCGGGAACAGCGTCGGATGCAAAAACATCAGCCGAACATAAAATCAAAGCAAAGGCAAAGGCTGCTACGCGACTATGCACGGACTGCTACTTCACGGAACACGAGTGCCGGTATGCTCGTGTCCAATGTTACACGCACTCCGAGCGGCAAAGTGATGTTGGAAAAACTATGACCGGAAGGGAATCCAAATAAAATTGGAACTTTGATATCCGACAAACTGTTCGCGATACGATGCATGAGAACGGATTGGCTGCCACAATTGAACATTTGGCCGAAGACGATTCCCCGAACATGCGCGAGCTTGCCCGCAATCTTTAAATGAAAAAGCATCTCCTCCACGTTGGTTGCGGTCTCCGACACGTCTTCGAGAAACAGGATTGCCCCGTCGGTATTCAATGCGTAGGGCGTGCCCAGCATACGCACGAGGCTCGTCAAGCAACCACCCAGCAGAATACCGGAGGCCTTGCCCTTGCGAACGACTTGAATATTCTTATGCGTGAGTTTCCCCAACGGTTTAGTCCCCGTAAGAGCCGCGAGCATTTCCGCCTGTTTGACATGCGGCATGTCCTTGTGAATTTCTCCCAACAACATGGGTCCGTGAAAACTCACCATGCCGCAGACTCCGGTCAAATAGTTCAGCAAAAAAGAAATGTCGCTGTAACCCATGAAAATCTTGGGATGGGCGCGAATTAAATCGGCATCCAGATGTTGCAAGAGGCGAATAGAACCGTAGCCACCCTTGGCGCAAAAGATCGCGCGCACGTCGGGGTCCTTGAAAAGTGCGTGTATTTCTTTCGCCTTTTGCCTATCCTCCCCGATATTGTATTGGCGATACTGATAAACGCTATCGGGCACCTTGACCTTGAAGCCGAGCTTGCGCAAGTACCCAATGCCTGTCTTGAGATTCTGCGAGAAAAAAGGGCTGGCCGGCGAGGTGATACCAATGGTATCGCCTTTCTTCAACACGCGCGGTTTACTATGCTTGGCTGTAGTCATGAGCGCAAGAATGTAGCAGATTCCCGGGTCCCGGGCAACAAACAGAGGCCATCAAAATGAAACTGCATTTTATCGGCATAGCCGGCAGCGGCATGAGCGCTTTGGCACAATTGGTGCGCGCGGCAGGGCATGATGTGAGCGGATCGGATAGGTCGTTGGACCGTGGCGAGCAGCCCGAGATAGCACACGCGCTTCAAGCGCAGGGCATCGCACTTGTCACGCAGGACGGACGAGGCATCGGAACGGGAACCGAGGAAGTGATTTTTTCTACAGCCGTGGAAAAAGATAATCCTGATTTTGTTCGGGCGGCGGAACTTCGTATTCCACTTGTGCGGCGGGCAGCATTGCTCGCGCGTTTGTTCGACGCAAAATTCGGCATTGCAATAGCTGGCACCAGTGGTAAATCCACCGTGGCGGCCATGGTGGCCACGGTGCTCGATGTCCTAGGGAAAGACGCAACGTATTACGGCGGCGGCGCGCTTATTTTGCCCGGCAACGGGCAAGCCACGTCAGCCATCGCCAATGCGCGTTCGGGGCGCGGACAATTTTTCTGCGCGGAGACCGACGAAAGCGACGGGAGCTTTTTAGAATTTCATCCGCAACTGTCCGTGATCACCAACATCACTAAAGATCACAAAACGCTGAAAGAACTCTTGGGACTGTTTTCGCAATTCATGCGACAAACACAGTCCACGCTAGTGCTAAACGCCGATTGCCCTGTGCTGCGTGGCATGGAAATTCCGGCAAAAAAAGTCGTGTGGTACGGTATGGATCCGATGCAATTTCCTCTGGAGATCGAACAGATGTCCGCCGAAGGCACAACCCTGCGCTGGAAAAATGTCCGCTGCGCGATCTTCCAACCGGGTATGCACAATGTCTCCAACGCGCTGGCCGCCTTGACTGCGGCGGAAAGTCTGGACATTCCACTTGCTGATGCTGCGCAGGCGCTCGGATCATTTCACGGCATACGACGCCGCATGGAATTGGTGGGCAAAGCGCGTGGCATCCACGTATTCGATGATTTTGCGCACAACCCAGCAAAAATCGAGGCAGCCTTAACTACGCTTCAAAACTTTTTTCCGCGCGTGGTGGTAGTATTCCAGATCCATGGTTTCGGCCCCGCGCGCTTCATGAAAGAAGATCTACAAGAACTTTTCGCCCGCCTGCTGCGCGAAAAAGACATCTTGATTTTGCCCAAGATCTATGACGCCGGCGGCACGGCAGAACGTTCGATTTGCGCCGAGGACATAAGGGAAGGCATCATTAAAATTGCGCCGTCGGCACAAGTGCACAGCATAGCAGGGAGACCGAGTATCGTTGATTTCCTTAAAAGCCATGCCCAAAAGGACGACGCAATAGTCGTGATGGGCGCGCGCGACACAACACTTAGCGATTTGTGCAAATCTATTTTAAAATCTTTGTAGTAGTAATGTCATCCTGAGGAGCATCAGCGACGAAGGATCTAGCTCGGAAACAATATCCTTTAATCTTAGATTACCCGGGCGGTCGGGCTAGATCCTTCGTCGCTAAAGCTCCTCAGGATGACACGACGCTTTCAAAAAAGCGTCGTGTCACTTCCCCTTCAGCAGCCTGACCATCTCGTCGCTGTCTTTCGCGGCGATGACTTTGTTGCGGAATTCCTCGTTGGACATCAGGAGCGCCACTTTGGCCTGAATGTTCAGATATTGGCCGTATTCTTGGGCGGGCGAGAGAATCATAAATATCAAATGTACTTTACCCGCATCGAAAGAATCGTAGGCGACGCCTTCTTTGCTTCGACCTATTGCAATGGCGAACTCCTTGGCCGAAGCTAGCCGCGCATGCGGTATAGCGATACCGATACCGACACCCGTGGAAATTTTTGCCTCGCGATCGAGAATAGCCTTGAGCAACTCGTCAGGATTCGCCGAACCGCCCAACGATTTCGCAAGCACAGCCACGAGCTCCTTCAAGACATCAGCCTTAGAAGAACCCTGCAGGTCCACGACCCTATCCCTCTTCAAAAATTTCGAAATTTGAATCAGTTTATAGCTTCGATGATACGTTCGCATGAGCGCTTTCCTTTGGCCATGCCTGCATGGCCTTTTCTATTGCCATCTTGTCTTCGACGCTCGCCTTGGCGTTGCCAAGCACGCGGCAATACCATTTGCGCGCTTCCTTATACTGGGATTTTGCGGCCAGAATATCCGCGAGATCCTTGCAACACTCGATGTCGTCAGGATTCCGTCCAGCCGCATCGCGCAAAGCCTTCACGGCCTCTTTCCAGCCATCTTGCGTAACCCGAAAACGCATCGCTTTGACTTTGCCCATAGTCAAAGCCAGGTCGGGAAATTGAGGGTCCATCCTGCGGACTATTTCAATCTGCTTGGATGCCCGGTCAAACTCTCCCAGATGAGCCATAGCCAGAGCAAGCGCAAGACGCGCGCTGGGTGTCTCTGGCTGTAGCTTAAGGGCTTTAAGATATTCTATCTTTGCCAGCGTATAGTTCTTTCGCAAGAAATAAATATTGGCCAGCAGCAAATGCAAATGAGGGGTAGCCGGCGCTATGGCCAACCCCCTTCTCACCGAATGAACTGCCTGCGCGTATTTGCCCTGCTTGGCTTGGATTGCCGCCAGATTCAAGTGCACGATCACGTTGTCCGGCTCTATCTCTCCCGCAGCCCTGTATTCGCGCTCGGCGTCTTTGTATCTCCCCTTTTGCGTGTACACCAGCCCCAGGCTGATGTACGCGGGCACGTACAGGCCGTCGTTTTTTTTAATCGCCTGGAAGGTCTTAATCGCGCTGGAAAAATCTCTTTTCGATTGAAACGCCAGCCCCAGATTGTGCATAGCGCCGAGATGCTCAGGATTGATTTTTAGCGCAAGTTGATATTGAGTTATCGCCTTGTCCCATTTGCGGGCTTTATAATAGGCGTTCCCCTTCTTGAGAAAAGAATCCCCCACCTCGGCGCATGCGGTCGCAACGCTACCGCATAAAAACAGAATTAATATCAAAAAAAACTTCCTCATTGCGTGACGCGATTCTCCGTCTCCACATTAGCGGCCGAGTCT
>CAZOWS010000006.1:0-4863 GCA_964583365.1 uncultured Actinomycetota bacterium | reverse complement strand
GCATGCTATCTGCGAAAGGGTCCAAGTGAAGACCACCGTATTGATCGTGGACGACGAAAAGAACACACGCGAGGGGCTGGAGCTCGGCCTTGTCACGTCGGGTTACCGCATTCTTTCGGCCGCTAGCGCAGAGGTAGCGTTGACTATCTTGAAAAAAGAATCCGTGGACGTGATACTCACGGATCTCATCATGGACGGCATGGACGGGCTGCAATTGATGCGCCGCGCCAAAGAACTGGATCCCGAGATGCTCGTCATCATGCTCACCGCCTACGGGACCGTGGAGACAGCCGTGCAAGCCATGAAGGCCGGGGCGTTTGACTATGTCACCAAGCCCGTCAATCTCGATAAATTAGAAATCCTAGTCCAGCGCGCGCTCAACAGCCGCAAAATGCAGAAGGAAAACGTTGAACTAAAAAAACAGCTCAACATCAAATTCGGATTCGAGAATATTGTTGGGCATTCCAAAAAGATGCTGGATGTTTTTCGCGTGATTCAGCAAGTGAATGCGTCGCCCGCCACGGTGTTGATCAACGGCGAGAGCGGCACAGGCAAAGAGCTGATCGCGCGCGCGATTCATTTTTCTGGCCCCAAGAAGGATCAACCTTTCGTTGCCGTGCATTGCGGGGCGTTGGCCGAAGGTGTCTTGGAAAGCGAATTATTTGGGCATGAAAAGGGTGCGTTCACGGGGGCCGTGGACAAAAAGATTGGCCGTTTTGAAATGGCCAACACGGGTACTCTGTTTCTAGACGAGGTCAGCGAGATGAGCCAAGCCACGCAGGTCAAGCTGCTGCGTGTGTTGCAGGAGAGAGAATTCGAGCGCGTGGGGGGGACGAAGACAATCAAGGTGGACGTGAGAATCATCGCGGCCACCAACAAGGATTTGAAAATCCTCGTGCGCGAGGGGCGCTTTCGCGAGGATTTATTTTATCGGCTCAACGTCGTCTCGATCAACATCCCGCCGCTAAGCGAACGGGCGGACGACATATCAATTTTGGTCAGCGCCTTCGTGAAAGAATTTGCGCTGGAGAACAACAAAATTGTCGAGGGCGTGACGCCCGATGTGCTAAAGGCCTTCGCGGCCTACTCGTGGCCCGGAAATGTCAGGGAATTGCGCAATACGGTTGAAACCATGGTGGTCTTGAGTCCCAATCGTATTTTGCAGGTCCAGGACATACCTCCCAATTCGCTGGCTGAAGGAAAGCCCTCGCGCACAAACTCGAGCGAAGGCATGCCTCTGAACGTGCACGAAGCGGAGCGGGGCCTCATCGAAAAAGCCCTCGCGAGCGCAGGAAACAACAAATCCAAAGCCGCCGATCTGCTAGGCATGAGCCGCCGTACGCTGCATCGCAAGCTAAAGGAATATCAGATCCGCTCGCACGAATAAATTTCCATAACAGATTTTCACTTTGGCTTCGAAGGATAATTGGCTATCAGCAAACGATTCGCAATGCTGGCGACCAGGCGGCATTTTTGGGGGTGGTTGCCGGAGAGCTCGCCGTAATCAGAATCGCGAGACGTGACGTAGAGCAATTTTTCCTGCCCGCCGAAACGACGCAAGAAGTCAGACCACTGAATAAAATATTGCCGGTTCTCGGGAAATCTTGCACCAAAATCCAGGTCACCGCCCACGTCTCCTTGATCCGACACGATAGTGCAGCGCTTGCCGCGATAAAACGCTAGCGCTGACTCCCGTTCGTAGGGTCCGCGTAGAACAACCATGGTTTCTGGGTCTTCGTTGGCTTGGATAAGATGAAGCAAAGGCTGAATCGAGCCGCGTCGTTCAAAAATCTGCTCGTGTGCAAATAGGCAGGCGCAACTTAGCGTGATAGCTGCCACGAATAAGCCGAAAGAGGAAAGCCAGCGCTTCCGGCGAGCGAGTATCAAACTGCCTAGAAGGCAAGCGGCTAGCGCGAATATCGCCGCAAACAGATAGGGAAATGCGCCCGGTGCTAGCTTCTTAAGCAACGGATGCGGATAAAAAACCAGCAATCCATAGACAATCAAGGCCGCGAGCAGATAGAGGCCCATCAATCCCTGCCATACACGACCCTTCCAGCGCTCCCAGACCTGCCTGCGCAATCCACTAGCTAACAACATCGCGAGCGGCGGTAATGCCGGCATCATGTAATAATTCGCCTTGGCTTTGGAGATCGAGTAAAAAAGAAGAAAAGCTGCGATCCAGCAAAAAAGAAAACAAGTCCAGGGGTCTCTCATGCGCTCGGTGATGTCATCCTGAGCGAAGCGAAGGATCTTCTTGGGTAGGCTAGATCCTTCGTCGCTTCGCTCCTCAGGATGATAGTACCCCCCTGAATCTGGTTCATTACTGCGCTCGCGGTATTTTCTCAATACGACAAAAGGCAGGAGCGGAGACCAGGGGAGAAAAAGAAATAGCAATCGCAAAAACTGATAGTAGAAAGGGCCTGCATAATAATCTTTGGGCATGCGCGTGCCGAGAAAGCGCAGCCAGTGCTCGTTGATAAAATAAAACCAGGTGAAACGGTCGTTGCGCATGTCGGCCAAAACATGCCAGGGGACTGCGATCGCTAGAAACAAAAATGTCCCTGATACCCAGGGGACATGCTTCAAGATGCTCCAGCGTTTTTGAAGCAACAGGAAAAGAAAAATTCCGCCACACGGTAAAACAATTCCGATCAAGCCTTTGGTGAGAACTGCCAAGGCTAGGGAAACAAAAAGCAAAAGGAAATAAGTCCTGGGCGAGATTCTTCGGGCTTTGCCCTCAGAATGACAGGAATTAGAGCTCGCGGTCGATCCTGCATAGAAACAAAGAAAGGTGCACGCGGTGAAAAGGCATAGCAGCATATCCATGTAGGATATGCGTGCCATTGCGATCATGCCCACGCTGGCGGCCAGCATAAGCGCGCTCAGCAGCGCTTCCTCGGCTCCCCGCACGCGCCGCACAAAGAAAAATATTGACATCACCAAAAGCAAGGCCGGGAGCGCCGACCAGGCTCTCGCCGCGAACGCATTGACGCCGATCGCCTTGTACGTCAAGGCCGTCAGCCAATAAAAGAGCGGGGGTTTCTCCAAATAGGGGACATAATTCAAATGCGGAATGACCCAATCGCCGCTCTCTAGCATTTCGCGCGGAATTTCCGCGTAATTGCCCTCGCTTTCACTGGCCAATTTCCCGCGCTCCAAATGCGCAAAAAATAGCAGGACGCAGGCCGTGAACACCAGAATCAAGGCCATCCAACCGGTAAACAAAACTTTCTTTTCACTAGCAAACACAGTATACTCCACATTTTTAAATCACAGTTGCAACGGGAGTTAAAAGAATGGAAATCATACGCTACACCGACAAAGGCGCAAAGGAAAAGTTAGATAGCTTCCTCGCTCGTGAGGAAGTGGATAGCGAGATTTTCGCCAATGTCGCAAAAATTTTGGAAAAAGTCCGTCTGTTCGGCGACGAAGCACTATCCGAGCTCACGCAAAATTTTGATAAAGCATGCATAGAGCCGGGCCAATGCAAGGTCCGAGATAAAGAATTCTCCGATGCGGTTAAGGCCATTGATACCTCTTTTCGCGCCGCTTTCGATGCCGCGCGCAACAATATACGCAAGTATTATGAAATGCAGAAAAGAAAAAATCTGCGCCTTGCCAATAAGAAAGAAGGTTTTACGCTGGAGATGACGTTCAACCCGATACAGACCATAGGCGTCTATATCCCGGGCGGCACTGCACCGCTGGTCTCTACCGTGTTGATGACAGTCGTGCCCGCGCAAATCGCCGGTGTCGAAGACATCGTCGTGTGCACGCCGCCCAATGTCTCGGCTAAAATCAACCCCACTATTTTGGCCGCCTGCCATTTCCTCGGCGTAAAAAATGTCTACAAAATAGGCGGTGCGCAGGCGATTGCGGCCATGGCGTACGGAACCAAGACAGTCCCGAAAGTGGATAAAATATTCGGACCCGGCAATATTTACGTCAGCATCGCCAAGGCCCAGGTGTTTGGGCAGGTGGGCGTGGACTTGATCGCGGGGCCCAGTGAAATCGTGATTCTCGCTGATGACTCGGCAGACAGCGATTATCTGGCCGCTGACATGATCAGCCAAGCCGAACACGACCGATTCTCCAAATCCGTGCTAGTGACCGATTCCGAGCGATTGGTGCAGGAGACCAAGAAAAAGATTTACCAGCAATTGCACGATTTGCCGCGGCGCGAAATCGCCGAGGAATCCATGCGTGATTATTGCCTGATCGTATTGGTCGAAGACATGGCCCATGGCGTGGAGATCGCTAATTTTCTCGCGCCCGAGCATTTGGAGATCCTTACGAAAAATCCGCGCAAATGGGTTAAGGGTGTACGCAACGCGGGCACGGTTTTGGTCGGGGAGTATTCGCCGGCCGTGGTGGGTGATTTTGTTGCGGGTCCGAGCCATGTGCTGCCAACAAACCGCTCGGCTAGGGCTTTCTCGGGTATCACGCTGGATGATTACATGAAAAAAACCAACGTGATTGAATTTTCTGCAGCGGGTCTCGCGCGGTCACTTTCTACGATTCGCGCGTTCGCTAGCGTGGAGGGATTGGATGGCCATTACCGTTCGGCGCAAATACGATTGAACAAAAACAAGAAAAAATCAAAACGGGACATTCATGAAAAAGCGCGTCATTAAAATTGCAAGAAAGACAAAAGAAACAAATATCAAGTTGAGTTGGGATTTGGACGGCAAGGGCAGCTACCGGATACGGACGGGCATTCCCTTTCTCAATCACATGCTCGAGCTTTTTGCCAAGCATGGCGGTTTTGATATCACGCTGGATGCCAAGGGCGATCTGGCCGTGGACGATCATCACACGGTGGAGGACATCGGGTTGTCTTTCGGCAAGGCGTTGAATGAT
>CAZOWS010000005.1:0-7239 GCA_964583365.1 uncultured Actinomycetota bacterium | reverse complement strand
AATTATGGCCGAGGGTCCAAGACACAAAATCGCCGAAAGGGCGCGCCGCGGAGACCGGAGCAGCGAAGGGAAGACGGAAGACACGCTGCGTGGTATAAATTAATTCTGGCTTAAACTGCTGATAAGCGAAATCATCGGCAGGAACAGAGAAATGACAATGCCGCCCACTATCACGGCTAGCGTCACAATAAGGAAAGGCTCCAAGAGTGTCGTGAGCGTGACAATCAGCACATCGACTTCTTCGTCGAATTGATCCGCCACGCGAAATAATATGTCGTCGAGTTTACCGGTCTCCTCGCCCACCGCGATCCTGTTGATGCCGCCGGGGCTGAACACGGGGCTCTGACGTAGAGGATCTGCAATAGATTCGCCCTCGCGAATGCTCTCCGAGACATTGTTGATGGCCCGCGCGAACACCTCGTTGCCAATCGTGTCTTTCACGATGACCATGGCCCTTAAAATTGGCACTCCACTTGAAATCAATGTCCCAAGCGTACGAGAAAATCGCGCGATGGAAACTTTTTGCACGATTTGACCAAATACAGGAATTTTCAACTTTAATTGATCTAGTTTGTAGCGTCCCGCATCGGTGGCAGCCACGGCTTTGAGCAAAAGAATGACAGCGATAACGACAACAACCAACCCCACCCAAAAATACCAGGTCATCCAGAGATTGGAGAGCGCGATCAAGAGAAGCGTCGGGCCTGGGAGTTTCAAATCCATGTCCGCGAACATCGCGGCGAATTTTGGAATGATAAACACGACCAAAAACAGCATGACAGCGATAGCCGCAAGGACGACAACGATCGGGTATATCAATGCCGACTGAATACGCGCTTTAAGGCGCGCGGACTTTTCAAAATAATCAGCCATTCGCAAAAACACGCTATCCAGAACACCGGCCGCCTCCCCCGCCTTCACCATGTTGACAAAAAGGCGGTTGAATATGCGCGGATATTTGCCAAGAGCTTCCGACAACGTGGCGCCGGCCTGAATAGAGATCAACATTTCCCCAATTGTTTTCTTGAACAACCCGGGCCTTTGTTGTTCCCACAGAATATTCATGGACCGCAAAAGCGGAATACCCGCGGACATGAGGCTGGAGAATTGTCGTATAAAGGCTACGATCTCGCGTGTCTTGACTGTGCCGCCCAGAGACATTTGTAATATGCCGCCGCCCTGATTTGCCTGCATTCTCAATTTACCGCGACCCTGCTCCACTACCGCGATGGGGAAATAGCCAAGCGCGCGGATTTTTTTTGCGGCGTCGACGGCGTTTTCGGCGTCCACCGTGTCTACGACTTCTTTTCCCTTTGTGGTTATGGCTTTGTAGTCGAAGTTGGGCATTGTGTTAGTCCTTGTCTCCCCCGCAATTAGGGACACGATCCTAATTTAAAAAGCCAAATTAGGTCATGTCCCTAATTGCTACGTCTCTCGGGCTACTTCTTCCAGCGTGGTGATACCGTCGTAGATCTTTTCCAATCCGTCTTCGCGCAGCGAGCGCATGCCCAATTCCAGAGCCTTTCGGCGCAACATCATCGCGGGCGCTTTGGTGAGAATCAGACTGCGCAAGGACTCGCTCAGGACAAGCATCTCGAATATCCCCGTTCTGCCGCGATAGCCAGTTTGATTGCAGCTCTCGCAACCCTTTCCATAATACAGAGTCTTGCCGCGCACGTCTTGCGGTTTCAATTCCACGGTGGCGAGCATTGCCGCGTCTGGCGCAAATGCGGTCTTGCAATGCGCGCAGATCTTGCGGACAAGACGCTGGGCAAGTATGGCCTCCAACGTAGAACATATCAGAAAGGGTTCCACGCCCATGTCAATCAGCCGCACGAGCGCGCCTGTCGCGTCGTTGGTGTGCAACGTGGAAAAAACCAAATGTCCGGTCAACGAGGACTGGACTGCTATTTGGGCCGTCTCCAGGTCACGGATTTCTCCGACCATGATAATGTCGGGGTCCTGTCTGAGTATAGAGCGCAGGCAATGGGCGAACGATAGTCCTATGGGTTCGTTGACGGCGACTTGTATGATGCCTTCCACGTCATATTCGATAGGGTCTTCGGTGGTAATAAGTTTGGAATCCACGGAGTTGAGACGCTTCAACGAAGAGTAGAGCGTCGTGGTCTTGCCACTCCCGGTCGGACCTGTCACGATGATAATACCGTTGGGACGTTCCAGTACTTCCTCGAACTCCGCTATGGTCGTCTTGCTCATGCCGACTTGAGCGAGATCCAAGCCGACGACGCTTTGGTCCAGAATGCGCACGACGACACTTTCCCCAAAAGCCGTCGGCAAACAAGATACGCGCAGGTCCACGGTGCGCCCCTCCACGGTCATCAGAATTCTTCCATCCTGGGGCATGCGACGCTCGGCAATATCCAGATTGGCCAGCACCTTGATGCGCGAGGTCAACGCAAGGCTTAAATGCTTGGGCGGCGGAGTCATTTCGTAGAGCACACCATCCACGCGATACCGCACTTTAAATTCTTCCTCGAACGGTTCAAAATGTATGTCGCTGGCTTTTTCTTTGATGGCCTGACTCAACACGAGATTCAGCAACTTGATCACGGGCGCCTCGCGCACCATATCGTGCAAGCTTTCCAGATCAACCAAATCACCTCGCCCGCCCGGCTTGTCTCTCTCGATTTCCTCGATGAGATCGTTGACGGAATCCATTTGATCGCCGTAATGGCGTTTGATCGCCTCCTTGATTTTGTCTTCGCTGGCCAGAACAGCGCGAACTTCCGTGTCCAGCATGAATCGCAAATCGTCCATCAAATGGGGATTGAGCGGATTGGACAGGGCAACGACCAGAGAGTCATCCTCCATGCGAATCGGCATGATGCCGTAAATGCGAGCCATGGAAGGATTGATTTTTGCGCAAATCTCGGGAGCAATGTTCATGGCCAATGGATCCACGGTCTCCATACCCAGTTGCAATCCCAAACAGGCGTATACATTCTTTTCGGTGACAAAGCCCAAGTCCACGAGCACGACACCGAGAAGCTTACCCGTTCGGACCTGCTCCTCAGAAGCCTCCTCCAATTGTTGCTTGGTCAGGAGCCCCTTCTCCAAAAGCAAGTTGCCAAGAAACCCGGACTGTTCAAGCCATTTCACGGACCCACCTTTTGCACCGTGCGCGCCAATGCTTCCGCGTCCTGCGCGGTCATCAACATATCCGCATAGCTAATCTTGCCATGTTGATAAAGATTTGCGAGTGACGCATCCAACGTGATCATGCCGAACTTGGTGCCTGTCTGAATGTCCGACGTGATGCGGAATGTTTTTTTCTCGCGTATCAGATTCGCAATGGAGGGCGTCATGATCATGATTTCAAACGCCGCGATGCGACCCTTTTTGTCTATGCGGGGCAAAAGCATCTGGGAAATCACGGCCAAGAGCGACGTGGAGAGCTGGGATCGAATTTGCTCCTGCTGCGTCGTGGGAAAGGCGTCCACGATTCTGTCCATCGTGCGCGCTGCCCCCGTCGTGTGCAAAGTGCCGAAGACCAGATGTCCGGTTTCAGCCGCCGTAATCGCGGCCTCGATAGTCTCCAAATCTCTCATTTCTCCCACGAGCACAACATCCGGATCTTCGCGCAACGCGGCGCGCAAACCCTCTTGGAAAGAAGACACGTCCACGCCCAATTCGCGCTGCGTGATAATGCTTTTTTTGTGCGAGTGATAGTACTCGATCGGGTCCTCGATAGTGATGATATGGCAATCGTCTTCGCGGTTGATGTGGTCTATCATCGAAGCCAGCGTGCTGGTCTTGCCAGAACCCGTCGGGCCCGTGACGAGCACGAGTCCACGCGGACGACTGAGCATGTCTTTGATCACTGCGGGCAATCCAATTTCTTCCAACGTCAGTAACTTGGAGGGTATTTGCCGCAAAGCCAGGCCGTAACAACCCTTTTGTTTGTAAACGTTGACACGAAAACGGGCCTTGTCCTGGAACGCGAATCCAAAATCCGTACTCCCCACCTTCTGCAGCTTTTGAAAGTGTTCTTCCGACATGATGGACTTCGCGTAACGTTCCGTGTCCTGCGACACAAGAGCCTTATCGTCCAAATGCACCAGACATCCGAACAGACGCACGGTCGGAGGCCTTCCCACCGTCAAATGCAAGTCGGATGCGCCCTTCTCCACTGTCGCCGCCAAAAGTTCGCTGATTTCCATGATTGCCCCCTTAACTCATTTCGTCGGAATGGCTTTCCCGCAAAACTTCTTCCACCGTTGTCCAACCCGCTAGAGCTTTCTGTATCCCGTCTTCACGCAGCGTGCGCATCCCAATTTCGCGCGCGCGCCGTTTGATTTGGCTGGATATCGCATTTTGATAAATCAACTTTTGAATTTCCTCGTCCACCAGTAGCAATTCAAAAATACCGATGCGTCCGCGATAGCCGGTTTGATTGCAAGCAATGCAACCTTTGCCCGCGACCATCGTGGCCGATGCCATGCGTTCGGGATCAAGGCCTAGCTTCTTGAGCAACTCCTTGGGCGGTCGATGGGGCTCTTTGCAGTCTTTGCAAATTTTTCGCACAAGCCGCTGCGCGAGCACAGCGCGCACCGAGGAGGCAACGAGAAATGGTTTCACTCCCTGGTCTGCAAGCCGCGTGATGGCCCCCGCAGCATCGTTGGTATGCAGCGTGGAGAAGACCAGATGCCCTGTCAACGACGCGTTCACCGCGATGTTGGCCGTTTCTAGGTCTCGTATTTCCCCCACCATGATCACGTTGGGTGCTTGCCTCAACATCGAACGCAGGACATGCGCAAAAGTCAGTCCTATTTTCTCGTTCACCTGCACCTGATTAATGCCCGTCAATTGATATTCGATGGGATCCTCGACAGTGATGATTTTTTTGTCAGGCTTGTTGATGTCGTGCAGACAAGCGTACAGCGTGGTGGTCTTGCCACTGCCGGTTGGGCCCGTGATCATTAATATGCCATTGGGCAAGCTGATTAGGCTCTCGAATGCTTTTGCGTCATCGGGCATAAACCCGAGCTCGGCCAATCCCAACTCGAGCGAAGACTTGTCCAAAATTCGCATCACCACGCTTTCGCCATGCTGGCTCGGCAACGTGGAAACGCGCAGGTCAATGCCTCGATTCATTAGCTTTAATTTGATGCGGCCATCCTGCGGAAGGCGTTTTTCGGCGATGGACAGATTCGCCATGATTTTAATACGGCTGATGATGGAACCCTGAAGACGTTTCGGAGGCTCCTGCATTTCGTAGAGCACGCCGTCGATACGATAGCGAATGCGAAAATGTTTCTCCAGCGGCTCCAAATGAATGTCGCTAGCCCGTAACCGAAACGCCTCCATGATAATAAGACTGACAAGCTTAATCACGGGCGCGTCTTCCTCTCCCACCTCTTCATCCCTAAAATCTGAGGCCGAAGCGTTCGCACCAAAGGACACGGACTTTTCAGACTCACCCCCCACGCCATAATATTTCAGCATGGCGTCCTTGATATCTTCCTCGGTGGTCAAAACGGCCTCCACGTCGGTCTTCAATAAGAAAGACAGCGTATCCAAAACATCCATGCGAAAGGGGTCCGAGATGGCGACCTGCAACCCATCTCTCATTTTGTGATAGGGAATAACCTGATAGCGATGCGCTATTTCCGCGGAGAGCAGCTCGAGAACATGTCGGTCTGGCGGAACTTTCTTAAGTTCGATGCGTTGCATGCCGAATTGCTCGGCGAGGGTTTTGGCAATGTCATCGGCGGAAACAGCATGCGCTCCTATCAGATTCTCCAGAACGCTGCTGTCGCGGGAATGCCCAGCCGCCTGCTTCAATTGATCGGCGTTGAGCAAGCCTCTTTCCTTTAGTATATCCACCACAAGATCCGGATTCTTGAACACAACGCTCTCCTTTCAATGTCATCCTGAGCGACAGCGAAGGATCTAGTCCTACCAAGCGAGATGCTTCGCTTCGCTCAGCATGACAGATGGGCGAAGTGGTAGCTGCTTTCTTAATACAGTATACATTGCCCAAGTGGCAATGTCAAGATAGGGTGTTCTTAAGTTACTGTGTGGCAATACTTATAAAATTACTGCGAGCCTTTTATAAATGTCGAAAAGCGGGACGCGATGTTTTCTGGATGCTGCCAAGCAATCCTCAAATTCCGGCACAGCCTTTATCTTTTTACCGCCGAGGGAACCAATTTTGACGCGAATGAGGCCAAAAGGGGTTTTGATTTTTCGGATTTCTCTCTCGAGCGTTCGCCTCTGAACCCTTTGCATGCGCAGACCGAATGTCGTGGTGTCAGAAAAGAGAATGTTCGTGATGGCATCCAGACAGATATCGTCCGATAGAACCTCGATGATGGTTCCGGGACGATTTTTTTTCATTTGTACGGAAATAAAAAATACGTCCAATGCGCCAGCCGCAAATAATTTTTCCATCACGGGGCCAAACCATTGCGGCTGCATGTCGTCCAAATTCGTCTGAACACTCCACACACGGTCGCCGGCCGCCGGGAGTTCTTGGGCCGGACCATCACCCACGACAAGCCGGAGCACATTGGCGTGGCTATCGGGATCTTTATGCCCCACGCCATAGCCGACTATGCGACCAGTAAAAGACGAAAGAGTTTCCACGCATTGCCCAAAATGGGTCAGTATCGCGGCGGCCGTGGGCGTTGTCCATTCCCCAGGACCTGGCAAACCCCATCGCGCAGGAACATTCTTTAGCAACGCCACCGTGGCGGGTGCAGGCACCGGAATTTTTCCATGTTCGGTTTGTGCCCAGCCAGAACCGAGCCCCGGCGGTGTAAACAAGACTTTTTCTATACCCAAGCGGTGCAAACCAAAACATGCGCCGACAATGTCCATCAAAGAATCCACGGCGCCGATTTCGTGGAAATGCACTTTGGCCAGGGGCATGCCGTGAATCTTTGCTTCGACTCGACCTATCCTTTGAAATATCGCTGCGGCATTTTCTCGAACAACCGATGGCAAGCCGCTGCGCTTTAAGATTAGCAGAATGTCGGCCAACGATCTCTCATGCTGCCCGCGCCCCACGGCAACTTCAAAGCGCGTGCCCAAGATTCCGTGGCGTGAATCCTTCACGGCCCCTAGCTCGTAATGCTTCAAACCCAATCGGGCCAGGCCCGAGCGCAAATCAGCAAACGACACCCCCGCTTCCAAAAGCGAGGCCACGATCATGTCGCCGCTGGCGCCTCCCGCGCAATCGAACAATGCGGTTTTCATTTTTGTTTTCGCGGGCCT
>CAZOWS010000004.1:0-7003 GCA_964583365.1 uncultured Actinomycetota bacterium | reverse complement strand
GCTCGAAAATTTCAAAGATATGTCGCGCGCGGAGGTGGTTCTTCAAAAGGCAATGGGAAGCTTGATAAAGTCTCTGAATGAAATGTGCTGGGAAGAAATTATGCGCGAGAAATCAGAGTATCCACCCACGCGTCCGATGCTTTATGAATTTCTTCAAATTCCCGATGATGTTAAATTGAGCCCTCTGTTCGCGACGCACTATTGGGCAGCTCTGCATGCATGGGCCCAAAAGCTTCCGGTGACAAAACGCGTGCAGATTCTCACGCGCTTGGACCATTGGTATCGTCTGCATTATCACTACGAGAAAAGCGCGCAAGTGCTCGAGACGGCTTATCATCGCAATTATCAAATCCTGATGGATGCGATTCCGGAAGTCACGGATCCCTGGGATTTGTTTTGTTTACACGATCTGGCGATGAAGCCGCCCAAGGGTGTGTCGGCGACACAAGCTCGGACATCGATTGAAACCAGGCTCAGCAGTGGAGAGATTTCCTTTGATCTCGCCTCCGCTACGAATTTCTTTGAGCAAATCTTTGATCAGTATCCTGCGCCGAAATACAATCCAAGAGACCGGCGCCTTTCCATGGATCCCTCGAATCTTTTGCCAGGATTTCTCACCCCCGAAGTGTGGAAACAAATGGAACCCCTTATCGAAAAAATCCCGTGGGACCGTGTTTGTTGTTTTAACTCGCACTCCAGGGGCGTAGGCAGCTGGCTGGAGCAATATTCGTTTGGGGACAAAGGCATACGAGAGTTTCGACATCCCTTCATGAAGCTTGAGCCATCCAAGGCTTCGGTCTTAACGCAAGCAATTGCCAAGAAATTAATCGATGCAATAAGGACGGGGAAAAATCTTATACAACCAACACAGCGGCCGCGACATGCATTGTCGCAAGGCGACCACCACGAGGCCATGAAAAATGCCTTCGATCTATTGGTGGTTTTGCTTTATCGCGAAGATGCGAAAAGCAATAAAGATAACCCGTTGCTATCTCAAGTAATGGAAACGTATTACGCATTTCTGCGACAAGGGCCAGAATATCCGGATTTTTCTTCCATCGCCAGCGGATTCCCTCTTTTCCAGCACCCCGAATTGGTCGAGCAGATATTGCCGGGATGGCAGACTATGTGCGAGAAGGCGCCCACCAATCCCAATATCAAGGCCGTAGTGTTGACGAGCCTAGCCATATTTCCCAAGGGCGCGGAGCAGGTGGCGGGGTCTCTGGCTTTGCTAGCCGATCGCGCGATGAATGGAATGTCCGTGGATGATTTCCTTTGGGTTTTTGGCGGGGCTGAGCGATGGCAAAAATCCGATGGTTCTACCGTGATTGTGGACGAAAAGCGCCTGGCCGTGTTCCTGCGCGCGGCGGTTCAAAAAATCAATGCCTGCACGGTGCCGGCGGAAAAGCCAGGCAATAGATTTATTTCCGGTAATTCACGAGAGGTCGCGATCAATAAAGTAAACGCGTTGATAGGTTTCCTTCCAACTTTGGCTGCCAAAGTACGGGACACGCAGCAAAAAATGGAAATCAAATCCATCATCGCCGGGGTGGATACTACAGGGCTGAATAAAAAAGGCATTGCTATAAAGAATAAAGTTGTTCGGAAGTGGCTGGAGTTTTTATCTTTTATGCGTTTGGATACCCATCCGGATGTCGTACAAAAAATTAGTACTATCATCGATGCAGGGTTGCCCCATTTGCTTGACATGGATTACGAATACTGGCGCGGGGTGTTCCTGGACGGCCTTCCATCCTTTACACCCGACGAAAAATGTCATATCCCGCATGATCTTGGCGTGCGTGTGCTTTCGAAGCTTGTCGAAATTACTCAAGATAAAAGGTATTTGGAGGATTGCAATAATGGGAAGTGGGATCAGGGCCCTTTGCTGAGTTATCTCCTCGACAATGTTTCGGAACTCGGTCGGGACGACAGGTCTTCTCAAGCCCAAGAAATGAACGCCAAGACGATTGCAGCGACGCTATTGTTAAAATTTAAGGAGGTCGCCGAGAAAGAAAAGGCGCGCGGGTTCCTCGAAAAAACTTTGTCTGCGAACATGCCGGCTGAAATCTTGTTGAAGGCCCTGGCGCGATTGGATTATCGATGGAATTACAACGAGGATCTGGGCGCTAAGGTGATGGATCATCTGCTTCCGCGTCTGGAAGGAAAAACACTTTCGGTGGAAGAAGTGTATGAGCTTTCCAAACTGGTATGGCTGATGCAGGACAAGGCAAGGGGGTTGACTCTTTTGCAGAGAGGTCTGGATGCTGGCAAGGATATTGCCGGTTGGCAAAAAAGATTTCTGGATCTGGCCAAAATGGATCAGCTGGTCATCCGTATCGATGAGATAGGTGCCAGCAATGAAGCGGATGAAGTCATAGCCCAGCGTATTGGGAAACGCTGTCTTTTGGGAAGCCCGAACCTGGATGAAATTATCCGTGGCCTTCCCGATTCGTTCAAACAAGGTGCTGGGAAGAAAGTGATAGATACGCTGCGCAAGGCGGATATGCAGCTTTTATTCGAATCCCTTGAAAAAAAGGACTTACAGCTTGCTCAGGATCCGGTAAAGGCGATAAAAATGCATTGGGCAGAAGTGTCGAAAGGATTTCTTGAAAAATTCAAGGATACGCCTCCAACAATGGGAGAGACCCGAGAGATGATGGAACTTATGTTTCGATTTCCCGATGGATTCAAGGCCGCGAGCCTTTCCATGGCCGAGGAGCGCAATCTGGCTGTGGAGATGGCTAAATCTGCGGCTGACTTTATTGCGCTCATGGATCCCGACAAACGCGTCGAATGGGTACTCGGCTATTTTCGGCCCATTGCCGGCAGTAGTTACATGGATATGCTGATGGCCAAAAGCACCCCGGAGTCTGCTTTGCAGCGGCAATACACGCTTGCACTATTGGGATGCGTTGCTTCTTCCGTCTTGGGCGACAAGCAAGGGGAACACAAGGCCATGAGATACGATGAACTTTTGGCAAAACTGTTGGAATTCCAAAAGTACACGATGGAGTTGGATCATTTTTCTCGAGCCATATTGCCGGTTGTCCAGCAGGAGGTCGAAGCGGCGCCCATGGAATCTTGGAAGAGAAATCTCCTCCGTCTCAAGTTGTTTTGTTCCGTGATGCAATTTGAGACTGGTAGGGCAGCACTGGAGATGTTGAAGGCCTGGCCGCAAGATTTCTCTTTGAACGATATTCCCCAGGAAGCGCTGACAAAGGCATTGGGTGAATTCGAAGATGCCAAACGCGACCTTTTTGATTACACGCATCGCATGGGCGTCCTCGCATCCATGGTTCCGACAAATGATATTCGTTCCACGATTGCACTGATCAAGGAAATTTTTAATGCAATTCCTCAAATGCATGTAGAAGATCAAAGGCATGAGGCAAGGCCCGCAGACTATATTCCATCGCCGTCCGTAGTGCCCGCAGAGAGCGCTCGGGTTCAGCAGGAACGCGATTTCCTAAAGAATTTTGATGCGGTTATGGGCGCAAAAATATCAGGTGGCAAAGCAGCAAGAGATTGGAGCCCACTAGCGACCAAGTATAGAACAACTCCTGAAACCCAGGTTGCTGTGCTGTCGGGTGATTGGTCGCAGTCTCCCATGGGTTCGCTCTCCAAAATTCGTGACGCGCTCCTACGGGATTTTCCTGCGTTGCGAGCGTTGTTCGAATGGCCTTCTGCCCCGCGCGTCGAAATATGGGAAGGCATGACCCGTTTGGGAGAAAACAGAAGAGATGGCAGCGTGCGCATAGACATGGCCAACTTTGGGAACAACACGCTTGCGCTCATGACGATTCTGCACGAGCTGCTGCATGAAAAAATAAAGACAGGGGATGCGCATGTGGACGAGGTTGCCATCGAAGCGATTGTGTTGGAGTATCTCTTCAAATCCCATCCTGAAAAGGTACAGGGGGTTCTGCGCTATCTCAAAGACTCCCCGCTCATCAAACACAAGAAATACGCAAAGATGATCAATCGCCTACAGCAATGGGAGGGTGGCAGTTTTGCTCGGGACAAATTCCTCCGCCGTATTGCGCAAATGATTTTGCACAGGGATGCATCGCCTGAATTTTGCATGAAAGTAGTTTCGGTCATAGAAATGAAAATTAAAATTGGGCCTCGGAGCATAGAACCTTTCGTAGAACTTCTCGTTGAAGAAGCCGCCTGAAGTTATCCAAAGATCAGAGAAGAATCAACGTTGACGTGAGTTCCCACGGAAAGGATAATACCTGGATGCGCAATCAAACCAAGACTCTCTTAGCTCTGTTTGCTGTTCTCGGCGCTTGCACGCTTTCCGGCTGTGCGGGGCCTGCCAGCGGAGCTCGCCTGGCTGCGGTAGTGCCCAATCCCAAAAATTATTCCAGCACGGGCAGGGCCGTGACGTTCAAAGAAATTTTGTTGATGGTCAACGCGCAATCGCAACAGTTTGAAACGCTGAAGGCCGACGTGCGCATCGAACTCAAGAGCGACGTGTTTCCCGAGACCCAATTTTGCAACGCCAAATTGATTCTCGCGAGGCCCGACAGAATGCGCCTCAAGGGGTTTCAATCTTTTGTCCCCACGCTTTTTGATATTGCCACCAACGGCAGGCAATTCTGGCTGTATTTCCCGCAGGACAAGAAAGTTTATACGGGCGATTATTATCGCAACGATGTTTGGCGCCCGAGCCCTCTGGACGTGGATCCCGCCCAATTGTCGCAGGCGTTTTTGATAGACGGCATCGTGGAGGGCCAGGAAGGCCAAGTGGTTTTTGTCGAGAGAGAAGGCGAGGAGCAATACGTCGTCTATCAATTGGATGGCTGGCAGAATCGCTACTACTTGAAGCGCAAGATTTGGGTGGATGCTGTGCAGAAGCGCGTCACGCGCCAGCAATATTTTGTCAACGACGGGAATCTCTCTTTCGAGGTTCAATACGACAAGTACTTAAACGACAAGCGCATTGCGTTGCCGCAGCAAATTATATTTTTCCGGCCGAACGGAAAATCACGGGCCGTGCTCGAGATAGTCCATTACGATTTGAATCAAAGCTGCAGCATTGGCTTGTTTGAAATCTCCGACCTGCACGGCGTAGAATCCGTCGAATTGAAATAATCATGGGTTCCTTCGTGAAGTGGATAGGGCGCGTTGCAGCGCCTGTCCTGATGTTTTGCGTCGCGTCGTCGTCCCTGTTTGCCGAGCAAGCCCAACCGCCCCTCGTCGCCTTCGAAGCCAACGTCCACCAAAAGAAATATTTTGCCGATATCGGCGAAGAAGTGACGTTTTATGGAACCGTGAAATACCTTCGGCCTGGTTGCATGCTCTGGGAGTTTACGGCGCCGGATCCCAGCGCGCTTCTCATCACGCCTGAGGGCGCGTGGCTGACCGTGCCGGGCATCAAGCAGGTGCAGAAAATGGGTCCCCGCGCGCAGGAAAAAATCCGTAGTTTTCTGATGGGTTTTGAGCAGTCCACCTCCGAGCTGGCCAAAGAATACACGATGGAGTGGGGGGCTACCGAACAGTTGGAACAAGGGAGCGCGAAAATTCTCAAACTCACGCGACCGCAAGACCCTTTCGTGCGCGAGATCGTACTCTGGTTGGACGTGGATCGCGGCTATCCGCTGCGCATAAGCTGGACGGGGACGGGCGGGGATTTGACCGTGACAGATTTTATCGATGCGCGCATCAACGGAAAGCTGGAGCCGGGTGTGTTTGGGTTGCGCATCCCCAAAGATTTTGAAGTCGTGACGCAGGAAATCTCGTGATGGAAAAATTCCTTAGGCAAAACGGCATGTATGTTCTCTTGCTGGCCGGCATGGTTGGCATTCAATTGGTGTTGGCCTATGGCGGGTATCAGGAACAGATGTCTCCGGTGTCTGGCTCTGCCCCTATGCAAAAAATAGCTTCGCAAGCGATGGATGCCACGCTGCCCGTGGGTTTGTTTCTGGTTTCGGCCGGGCTGGTTTTTGTGTTTGGCGCGGGCCTTGTCGTGGACGCTATTTTTTTTATGCAATGGCTGTTGGCCCGAAGCGCCGGGAGACTGCTGCTTGAATCCCGCTTAGCCGGTTCAAACCCCTGGGAAACGGAAGACGTGTTCCGGTTGTTCGTACTATTTTTCTTCGCGATGACTTGCATCGACGGATTGATTGCGTTGCTGCCGCTGGAATTTCTCTCGCATTTCTTGGGTAATGTCGGGCTGTACGCGGTGGTGATTATCACGCTGATTGTTTGGATGCGCGCAAAAAATGTCTCACCCATTGCGATTGCTAGAGCCTGGTGGGGTAGAGCTAGGGGTGATGCGGCTAAGGGGTTGGTTGCCTATGTGGGCTTTGTGCCTCTGCTGGCGATATTGTTGTTCGTGAGCCTTGCACTTTGCCAGGCCATGGGTATTGAGGCCGAGCCCCATGACCTAGTGAACATTTTGCGTGAGGAGCATGACCCACTTCGTATCGCGACTTTGGTGTTTCTGACAATCGGAGTGGGTCCGGTGATGGAGGAGATACTTTTTCGTTGGGTAACCTATGGCGCGATGCGTAAGCGAGTCGGGATCCTGGGCTCTGCCTCCGGTAGTGCGATGTTGTTCGCTGTTGCCCATGCCAATGTTGCGCAGACGCTGCCTATTTTTGGGATGGGCATAGTGTTGGCCCTGTTGTACGAGACTACCGGTAGCCTCGTTGCTTCGATTTCCTTTCATATGTTGAACAACACGCTGGCCTTGATTTTGACCATGGCCATGATTCACGGGATGCCCGGATCATGAAAGTAGAACCCCTGCGTTGGGAAAAGCGCCAATTGCGCGTGCTGGATCAAACCCTTTTGCCGCTTCAAGAAAAATGGATCATGCTTCGAACCGTGGAAAGCGTCTGGGAGGCCATACGCAGCCTGCGCGTGCGCGGGGCGCCGCTGATCGGGGTTGTGGCTGCCTACGGCGTCGTTGTTGGAGCGTTGGCAGCGGAGAAAAAACACACGCGCGACTTGCGCCAAAGCGTGGAGAAAGTTATCGATTATCTAGCCACCG
>CAZOWS010000003.1:0-3606 GCA_964583365.1 uncultured Actinomycetota bacterium | reverse complement strand
CTCCGTTCCGCGCAGACGCTGCAAATTCTATCGCGCATAGCCCTGAGATATTGAGGATAAAGATTCATCATGGTGCCCCCTTTTCTGATCAATGTCCCGCACGTTCCGGGGACAACGTTACTAGAGTGGCGCGGGATCGGCGATGCGCCCCATCAGGGCACAATATGATTTACATCATCTTGGGGGAGTCTGTCATCCTGAGAAGCGTTAGCGACGAAGGATCTACCTAGAACGAAAGAGATCCTTCGCGGCGCTCAGGATGACAGAAAGTAATGACGAACTAGTACTGCAAATCGGTGAGCGAGAGAAGCTTTTCGGGATTGATAATCCAGATGTTATGATCTTCCAAAAGTAAAATACCATCTTCTTTGAATTCGTTGACCAGGCGAATCGCGGTTTCCTGCGTGATGCCTATCATCTCCGCCAGTTCTTCGCGTTTCAGCCGTATATCCAGCAATATTCCCTTTTTATCTTTTTTGCCGTAAGTCGTTTTCAACAAGAGCAACAACTCCGCCATGCGCACCCGCGCCGACTTCGTAGCCACGTCCGTAACCTTGCGCTCTGCGTGTCCCAATTCGCTGCTCAATAGCTTGATCACATTCCACCCCGTGGCGGTATTGCTGGATATCACTTTCAGGAAGGCGTCTTTTTCTATAAAACACACCTCGCCATCTTCAATGACTTCGGCTGTCGCGGCATAAGGCTCGGCGGAAAAGAGAGACCGGTAGCCGAGAACATCCCCGGCCTTAAGCACTTTCAGAATCATCTGCTTACCGTTGGCGCTCGTGCTAAACAGCTTCACTTTGCCAGAAAAAATACAGTAAATGCCGAAAGGCGCATTCCCCTCATAAAAAATAGTCTGTCCGCGCTTGTAATTGTGCGTTGTCTTCTTGCCATCCATTTCCTTAGCCAAAGACGCGGGCAAATTACAAAATATATTTTGTAAACGCGTCGAACAAGAGGAACAATGCAAGGTTGTTTTTTCCATGAGGAGAGATTCTAGCAGAAACGGTGGCGCCTGTCCTCGCCACTCGTATGACGCGCATCATATAACATTCGCAAGAGTTTTTGATACGATCAGCGCGCATTTAGTAGTTAAACCATAAAAGGAGGATTCATGAAGAAGTCATTGATGGTAGTCGCTGCGGCCCTTTTTCTAGGCAGCATCGGAATGGCCTATACGACATCGAGCGTATTCGCAGAAGATGTGGCAGCACCTGCAGGCGTAACATGTCCCCATTGCAAAACCTTAGTAAGCCCTGGTGATAAGCCGGTACTCTCCATGCTCGCCGGAAAAACCCACAATTGCTCTGCTTGCAAAAAGGACTTCACGATTGCTGAAGATCAGAACGCCAATGTTTGCTCCGCGTGCGTTGCTGAAATCATCGTATGCCCTGCATGCGGATCCGCAGACGCTGTTCCGCAGTCCTAGTTTTACATTTCCTAAATAAGAAAGGCCGTGGTGGAATTTCCACCACGGCCTTTCTTTGTTACTCCCCGGTCTTCTATTTTGCTGCCGGCTGCAGCTTATTTCCAATCTCCATAATGAATGGCCATTGCAGCGTAACATCCAGCCAGAATACATTCGCGGTATACCCCTCGCTCTCAACCTTCGCGTTCGGGGTGTATTGATAAAATGCGTATTTTGGAGCAATGGTCAAATCAGGACGCGGCTTAAGCTCTAAGCCTCCCGTATAATTGATGTTGTAAAACTCCGCCCCCAATGGCAACCCAGCGGCAGTGAAATCATTGAAATTGTCCGCCCTGGAATACAACACAGAGTTGGTCAGAGTAGCGCGCGGATTGATGGTGTACACCGCCGAAAGCAACCAGGAATAGACACCTGAATTAAAGGTAGGGGTCTGTGCCGCAACATTGTAGCGCGCAATCGTTGTCACCCATGCGTCCTGTTTGGAGAAGGACCCCGTGATCAATAAATCGGGAACAGGCAGCACCGTCGCGTCGAACGTGTAAATATTCGACAGCATGTTCGACTGGCTTTCCGTCTCTTGACCCTCAAAGCCGCTGATATACCTGTCCGCGCGCATTTGATACCGCATCGAAGGCTGAAACCAACGCACCGGCCTCAACGTCATGCGCGTGGAAAACTCGTTGGTGGATATATTCTGCCAATCCACAAAAGACGATCTGGCTCCTCCAGCGCCTTCATCCTCGCGCCTGTCATCGTAATCCACGTTGTTTTGGCGATGGCCCACTTCGCTGGTAAGATCCATAAAATTCCATGGACTCACGCGGCCGCCGATTTTACCCACCCCTCGCCGTGAGGCCGTCGCCGTCACACGGCTCCATGTCTCACCAAGGTTCTGCGCAGATTGAATGCCCCTACTAAAACGATCCTCCGTTAATAAATCCTGTACCTGCTCAAGCTCCAGATCCGTATAAAGCGCCGTGCGAGGAATGCCCGTGTATCGAAGCGAAACACCTTCTCCAACACGCACTACTTTATTGGACGTACCGCTATCATCAATCGTGTTAATAATACCATCAGGCACCGAACCTACTGTTGCGCTAACAGGGGTAGAATCTTTCGGATATTGAGAACTCCCTTTCTCTCGAAAAACCTCCGCTTTAAGCCTCGCGATGGAGTTCAACCATTTCCATGGATTAACCATGAAGCTGGAAACCCATGTATGCGCATCGTATTTACTGTATCCGAGCGCATTGCGCACTTGCTCTGGATTGGAAAAATTCTTAATGACGCCGGCCGCATCCGACTCGTATATGTTTTCGATTTCTTTGCTGTCTAAATGTCCGTAGCGATAACCGCTGGACACAAAAGCTTTCTCTTTCCAGAACCATTTTTCCATACCCACGGTAGTCGTCATTGCATCCGTGGATGGTTCTTGATCTTGACGCCGTATCTTATTGTTTGCTAGCACGGTGGTATCCGAAAACTGCTGCTCGTATCGCGTGCTATCCGCGCGCACCAGTTCCCAACGTTGATCCCCATGCAAATCAAACCCCTCAATCTCCTTGTGCGCCTTGATCTCAAAGACATTGACGGTTTCGTCAATCTCCTGCCAAGATGGACTGATCTTGCGCGAAACGCCTCCCTCCAGCACAGTAGCCCATGTAAGACGCGATTTTGCTCCGTCTTTTTCCTCGCGCTCGTAGACGAATGTCAGCTCCGGCCATTCCGGTAAGGTAAGCCCCGCCTCGACTTCAAATCGGGCGATATTGAGCTGCAGCTTTCGCTCCAAGTTTATAGATTTCAAGTTCTGAAAAGGGTGATAAACGCCCCCCGTTCCAGCGTAGTCTTTCCGGAAACGTGAATAATCTACTTTGATAAAGCCTTTGTCCTGTTGCTTTATCGTCAACACTCCATCGATGTCATTCTCATCGATGATCGCATGACCTTCGGCCGCAGACTCAATCCCCTGTGCGTCGTCGTTGTAATCCAGGGAAAAGTCTTTGATGCCGCCGGCATAGCGATCCTTCATCCAGTGCGGCGCGCTGACTTTCTCACCGTCACCCGTCACGTAGCTATAGCGAAATGGTTCGGGTGTCAGGCTAAGTCTTGGTTCTTCCGCCGAGACACCCCGCGCATTCACGGCCATAAGAAGGCCAATTATCGCCGATACAATC
>CAZOWS010000002.1:0-2695 GCA_964583365.1 uncultured Actinomycetota bacterium | reverse complement strand
TACCTCCCCTTCCCCTCCTTACAAGGGAGGGGGGAAAGCTATTTCCAAACGACATCTGAGCAGTAACTAAAAAACTATCGTTTCTTTTTCTTCTCAAGGGAGGAATCTCGGCTTCACGTTCATGTGAGGAGCTCCGAAGGAGAGGCCAAGTTTTGGTTAGAACCGACTGTTGCATTGGGAGAGTATTGTGGGTTTAATGGAAGACAATTGAACGAGTTACAAAAAATAATAGAGAGCAAAAAAGATGAAATCGTCAAACACTGGCACAAGCATTTCAAAAGCTGAAATACTAAACATATCAGCCCATGGAATTTGGTTGTATGTCAAAGAGAAGGAATATTTTTTGACATTCAAAGATTATCCATGGTTTAAAAATGCTCGTGTTTCTGACATCTATGATGTCGAATTATTGCACGGGCGTCATTTGTATTGGGAATCATTAGACGTTGATCTTGAGATATCTTCTTTAGAACATCCAGAACGTTATCCGCTGAAATATTCTTGATCTCCACGGATGCGCGTTTACAACGCCCCTTCCAAAAACTCCACCACAGTTTTTTCGTATAGCTCGGGGGCGACCAGCACGCTCTCGTTGTGGCGCGCGTTGGGGATTTCCAAAAAAATCTTCGGTGCTCTGGTTATATCGAATAGCTTTCTGGCATGTTTAAAAGAAACATGCCCGTCCTTCTGGCCGTGAATCATCAAGATAGGTGTTTTCATCGAACGCAATGCCTTCTCCATAGCCGGGAATCGGCATTGGGTTTTAATTTCCGATATAAAAACGCCCGCGTGCCTCAATATCCAATACACCCAGCCGGGCAAGCGCTTCATCGGTAAAATCACGCCCGTCCATTTGAGCATGTAATCATTTAAAAGCCATTTGGTGGAGAACGCGCTGTCCGTCACGATGCCGCGTATGCCATTGCTAATTCCGGCCGCGGAGACAGCCACGGAAGCTCCACGCGAAACGCCCAGTAAAAAAATCTTGTCGGGATCCACATCGGGCATGGACTTGACCGTATCCAGCGCGCCAAAAAGATCGTACAACTCATGCGAGCTTGCCCATTGCCGCGGAATATACCCCGGAACATTCTCGCTGGCCCCATGTCCGCGAAAATCGAACGTAAAAACATGAAAACCATGCGCGGGCAAAAACGAGACGTATTTGCTGCACGATGCCATCGTGCCATCGGCTTCCTGACAAAATATCAAAGTCCCTTTTGCCGGACTCGTCTTAGCGCGCACAAAGCGCCCTTTGAGTCGAATTCCATCCTCGCTTTGAAAATCAATTTCCTCTCCGTCCATGCGCGGATAGCTGGCGAGAAAGGAAGGCTCTCGCATCGTAAGAAAAAGACCGGAGACAATATTGACAACCCATATCAAGCATGCGATCACTGCAAGCAGCACGGGCAGGAACAGCCATAAAAATAGCGCGGAGGAAAACATCTTTCAGTTCTTGAACCGTCGCACGATGAGCGTGACGTTCTGGCCGCCGAATCCGAACGAATTGGAAAGCGCGGTATCCAAGGCCACTTTCCTGGCCTTGTTGGGAACATAGTCCAAATCGCATTCGGGATCGGGAAATTCGTAGTTCATCGTGGGTGGCAACCATCCGTCGCGAATGGCCAACATGCAAACGATCAACTCCACTGCGCCGGCCGCGGCAATCAAATGGCCCATCATGGATTTGATGGAGCTGATTGGTGTTTTGTACGCCTGAGCCCCGAATACTTCGCGAATGGCCATGGTCTCGACCTTGTCGTTGACAACCGTGGATGTGCCATGCGCGTTGATGTAGCCAACCTCGCCAGGTTGAATGCCTGCATCGCGCAACGCCCCCTTCATCGCCATGATAGCGCCACGTCCGTCCGGATGAGCATCGGTAAGACGATACGCATCCGCAGTGCTTCCGTAGCCTATCACTTCGCCCAAAACATTCGCACCGCGTTTCAGCGCGTGCTCGAGTTCTTCCAGTACGACTATGCCTGCGCCCTCGCCTAGAATGAATCCTTCTCTCTTCCGGTCAAAAGGCCTTGAGGCTCGCGTTGGTTCTTCTTTCCACGTGGATAATGCCGTGAGCAAATTAAAGCCGGCCATCCCCAACGGATGAATCATCGAATGTGTTCCGCCGGAAAGCACGATATCGGCTTTGCCAAGGCGAATGAGTTCGGTGGCCTCACCGATGGCCTGACTGCTAGCCGCGCAGGCCGTCAAACAATTGGAATTGGGTCCGTAGGCTCGGAACAAGGTCGCCAAATGCCCCGCCGGCGTATTTGGTTCTTGTTCAATTTCCCGCAAGGGCTGGAATCGCCCAGCGCCAAGCTTCAAGAACGTGGCTGTGTTCACGGACGCGCCCTCGCAGGATTTTAAAATCACGTCCACGAAATTAAAGAAATCCGGCGGGCCCTCTCCGGAGCCTAGATACACACCCGCGCGAAAGGGATCGTAATCAAAACGATCGAGCCCGGCCTGCTTATAGGCCATGTTGGCTGCCACGACTGCAAATTGCGCATTGCGTCCCGTATGCGGAATCTTGTCAAAGTCGGGAAACAACTTACGCATGTCGAAATTTTTTACCTCCCCGGCTATTTTCGTGGGAAACGAGGAAGCATCGAATAGCGTGATGTATCCCAGTCCCGAACGTCCTTCCAACAAAGCCTTCCAATTCTCTTCGACGCCCAGACCCAGAGGCGAA
>CAZOWS010000001.1:0-2544 GCA_964583365.1 uncultured Actinomycetota bacterium | reverse complement strand
TCACCATGTCTTTCCCCGCTAAATGCGCGAATACGGCCTTGCGCATGTCCAGACAACTCGTGACGGCAATGGGCCTCAGTCTCTTGTTTTTCGGGATTTTCACCGTGCATGGACCATGCACAAGGACAACATCATGGCCCTTGGCAACTGCCGCGCGAGCGAGCTCTATGCCCATGCGGCCCGAAGAGGGATTGGAAAGAAATCGCACGGGATCTAAAAACTCACGCGTCGGCCCCGCCGTAATAAGAAAACGCATTATTTTTTAGAAGTGAGTATTCGGAATGCCGCTTCCACAATATCTGCCGGCTCGGACATGCGTCCCATACCTTCGTAGCGGCAGGCGAGAAATCCTTTTTCGGGGCCGACTTGGTGGTACCCGCGATGAATAAGTTCTGCTATATGCTTTTGCGTGATGGCGTTCTCCCACATCGCAACATTCATGGCTGGCGCGAATAATACAGGGCATTTGCTGGCCAATACCGCAGCGCTTAATACATCCGGCGCTAAGCCCAAAGCTACCTTCGCGATCATATCGGCCGTAGCAGGCGCTAGCACGATGAGATCCGCCTCACCCACAACGCTAGTGTGCGTCGGCAGTGATTTCTCGGACTGCTCTTCAAACATGTCGCTAAATACCGGATTGCCCGACAGCGTTTGAAACGTCAAGGGTGTAACAAATTTGCACGCGGCAGGTGTCATCAACACCGTAACGTCCGCACCTGCCTGCGCCAGGCGGCTAACGAGATCGGCTGCCTTATAGGCGGCAATGGACCCGGAGACACCCGCAATAATTTTTTTGCCTTTCAAGCTCTCCGTCATGGCTAGATTGCAAATCCCAATTTTTCAAATCGGCCATGATTGCGCTTGGTCTTGCAACGCTCTGCCCGGACGATAGATTTCAACATGCGAATCGCCTCGACCAAATCATCGTTGCATATCGCGTAGTGATAGTGATGCACGCTGCCGATTTCCTCTCGCGCCTTCGCGATACGCTTTTTAATCTGTGCAGCATCGTCGGTCTTGCGATTCATCAACCGCTGTTCCAAAACAGCCATGGACGGAGGCAAAAGAAAGATCAGAACCGCGTTGGGGTTTTTGACGTAATGCATCGCACCTTGCACGTCCACATCCATCAACACGTCCCGCCCTTTCTTCAACGCCCCTTCGATAGGCGCCTTGGGCGTTCCATACAAATGGCCGAACACCTGCGCATGTTCGATAAATCCATCGTCTTTGATCATCGCTTGAAATTTCTCGCGACTGACAAAAAAATAATCGAGACCCTCCTTTTCACCCTTGCGGGGTTCACGCGTGGTGACGGAGACGGAATAAACGAGGTCCGCAAGCCCCTTCACCATCTCCCGGCACAGCGTCGTCTTACCGGTGCCTGAGGGAGCGGATATGACGAAGAGTGTGCCGTCCACGTTTACTCGACGTTTTGAACTTGTTCGCGGATTTTTTCGATTTCGGATTTGACCGAAATGATGCGCTGGGAAATAGCTAAATCATTGGCCTTGGAGCCCATGGTGTTGGCCTCGCGCACGAGCTCTTGCACGAGAAATTCCAGCGTCTTTCCCTTGGGCTCGCGACTCAACAATGTTTGCGTAAACTGTCCGAGATGACTTTCGAAACGCACGATTTCCTCGCTGATGTCTACCTTGTCAGCGAAGACCGCCGTCTCTTTATCCGCACGGGCAGCACCTTCGGAAGGCAGACCTTCCCCCATGCGTTTGCGCCACTTCTCTTTATAATTCTTCAACGTGTGTGGAACTTGTTTTTTTATCGCGGTCAGATCGGCGGTCAATTTTTGCAGCCGCCGCCGGAAATCCATCCGGAGACTTTTTCCTTCCACAATCCGCATGCGATCCAGCGAACCCAGAGCCTGATCCAGGGCACGAAAAAGAAACGGCGAGACCTTGCGCTTATCCGGATGCGTTTCCAACACCTGCACCACATCTTTGGCTGCCAGCAGCGTTGCCAAGTCCACCTGACCCACTAGATGAAAATGCTTTTTGAGCTCGCCGAACGCGTCGAGGTATTCCTTCGCGAGACGCTTGTTGAGCACGACCTTGCTATGTTGTTCGGCCGGCACTTCATGGGCTACAAAAACATTGACGCGGCCGCGATGCACAAGCTGCGCCACGCGCTGTCGCACAGGCCCTTCCAGCTCCATAAACTCCCGGTCCAAGTGCACGGTGATTTCCAGATACTTGCGATTGACGGACTGAATTTGCACGGTGAACATACCGCCCGCGCCGGTCGCGCGGCCTTGCCCGTAACCTGTCATGCTCTTTATCATTTGCGACCTTTCGCGCTCAGTTTTGCCACCGCATCGTCCCAGCCTGCTAACCAAATTTTTCTTTCCCTTGAGGAAATGCGTGAGCGAAAATGTTGATCAATGGGGCGCAATCGCAAAATCGCCGTAAGGCTTTTGTATTGCTTCACGGTCACCCCGGCTAAGTAAGAAACTCCGAGGCAGGCTGTTTCCCCCAACTTCGTCCGGGCAACGTCCAGATCGCTGGCATTGGCTTGGGCCTGAAGCAA